>JBGARN010000065.1:0-24325 GCA_044230205.1 Bacteroidia bacterium | reverse complement strand
TGAAGAAAATATTTTTGAGAGCTTCATTGCTTCCAGGTGTTTTCCGTTGCGAAAAAAAGCATTGAGGTCATTCCCGCTTTCCCATAAAGTCATGGTGTACCAGCATTTTAAATTCAAACTGCCAGTTGTTTTGAATTTTTTGCATTGAATTACTTAAGCTCATTTATAATCTGATTGTTCATTTTTAAAAAGAAAAAAGTTTTGAAACTGATTTTAATTGAATTTTAGTTATTGATACAATCATGATTATATTTTTCCTTTTGGTATATATGAATCACCATATATGGAAATAACCTGCTAATGCAGCGAAATTTAATAAGGTAATTCTTTATTGAAAGCTCTGTTAGAATTATACCATTTGCTCGTAGTGCCGGCTATTTGGTAGTCTTTAATCCCATTTGAATACCCATTTGTTCATACACAATATCGTTGGGTTCCCATAACTCAATTTTGTTTCCTTCAACATCCATGATATGAATGAATTTGCCATAATCATAGGTCTCAAGAGTGTCGGTAACAGTAACTCCTGATTTCTTCAGTTCAGCAACAAGCGCTTCTAAATTATCAACCCTGTAATTAATCATAAAATCCTTTGATGATGGTTCAAAATATTTTGTCTTTTCTGAAAACGGACTCCACTGTGTAAATCCTTTTTTAGTTGAATCGGCACCCTGGTACCATTCAAACACTACTCCATACTGATTGGTTGTTAGTCCCAAATGAGTTTTGTACCACTCTTTCATCTTAGCCGGATCTTTGCATTTGAAGAAGATTCCACCTATTCCGGTTACTTTTTTTACTTGGGTTTGGGCGTTGGCAGGCTTTGATATAAGCCTATTGAATGCAAAGCCAAAGCAAAAGGATGTGGCAATAGCTAATAACAATAAACCGTACTTTTTCATTTTTATAAAATTAATTTTTTGAGTGATGCTATTTAATTCATGTCAAACTTCAACAACTGCTTTATCAAATATTTTAATGCAAACGTCACTGCACTTGTTTGAATTTATTCCAATTGCATTGACATTAATTTGGGTGGTATATACTATACGTTAAGAAACCAGGAGCGTATTTATTTCTTACTTAATAATATTTGGAAGTGCTTATAATAGTTTCTTAAAACTACTGCTTCCTAATTTCAACACGCCTGTTTTTTGCTTTACCTTCTTCAGTATCGTTTTCAGCTATTGGCTTGTCCTGCCCAAACCCTGCAGATATCATCCTGTTATCTGAAATTCCTTTTTTTACCAAAGCCTGCTTTACACTTGCCGCGCGCTGTTCAGAAAGAGTTTGGTTGGATGCTTTGCTGCCGGCATTGTCAGTATGACCTTCAATAGTAATTTTCAAGGCAGGGTTCTCAGTCATCATTTTATATATTTCGTCAATAATCGTTTGAGACTCGCTTACAATTGCTGACTTTCCTGTTTCAAAATTGATATACAAGGTAAGAGCGTTGCCACTGTTCAATTTATTCAACATTTCGCTTGCGGTAATCTCTTGTTTCATTGCTTCCTTTTCAAGCACTATGAGCGTGTAAGCCCCCACCTCACCATTTACAGAAGGTTCATACATTCCCCTGACAGCTACCCAGCAGTTGCTATTCTTTACGGAAAAATTAAAAACTGCGCCTAAAACTCCTCCATCAATATCATCTGTTCCCTGGTACACTTTTTTTCCGCCTTTGGAAATGACAGCATTCTCATAATTCTTAATTATCTGCAAGGGGCTGGGCATTTTGGCCGATGATTCTGTATTAAAACTATATCGAATGGTGGTTACTTTTCCTTCTTC
Source organism: Bacteroidia bacterium (assembly GCA_044230205.1). Lineage (GTDB taxonomy): Bacteria > Bacteroidota > Bacteroidia > AKYH767-A > OLB10 > JAEUTH01. The sequence goes on along the minus strand of JBGARN010000065.1, from coordinate 22,534 downwards.
TGATTTTGTCTTCCCATCGGTTCCTGTCTGGAATTCAACAGAATTATAATTCGACTGACAGGTTTCTATTTTGAAGTTTTCAAGCCTGTTAAATAAAGGATGGTCTTTGCAGCCTTCGGCATCAGTTTGTGCAAATGTTTCTGTTGAGGTTGAGGCAGCTAAAAGAATAGCTGCAATGGCAGATTTAATAAAGATTGATTTCATGTTGAATTTAATTGTTATTAAGCAAACTTATAAAATAATGCGAGTTTATCCTCAAGTATACTTGATAAAATTGTATTGAGATTTTTTAATATCAGAAAAAGCTCAGCAAGTGTTAAATCGGCCCTTAAAAATCTAAAGCTTTGAAAAGTTGAAATGCGAGAGTGAAATTTAATTTATCCAATCATTGCTTAATCACTTTTATCAGGTATTGTTTATGAGGCATGCTTGCAAGCCGGTTTGATTTACGGATAAGGATTCAGTTATTAGTCCAGAAATAATAGTTATGATCTGCGTCTAAATCAAACCCTGTAAAAGGGTACAATTTATTTCCGGCTTCATTTGATTTTGCAGTTTCCAACATTAGCCCGCAAGCATTGGTTTCAATACACAACTCTTTTGCTGCATTAATTAATAAAACGGAAATGCCTTGCCTCCGGTAGTCTTTATCCACAAATAAATCATTCAATAACCAAAGCCTTTTCATTCTTGTGGAAGAAAAGATTGGATATAACTGCACAAATCCCACCAAAAGATCATTGTCATTCACTGCAACAAAAATTTCTGATTCATTATTCAGCATTCGCTCAGCTAAAAACTTCTCAGCTCCGGTAAGATCTGGTTGCATTTCATAATATATACGGTAACTGTTAAATAATTCAGACAAATTTTTCAAATCATCTTTTTGTGCTTTTCTGATTTTCATGATTATAATTGATCGTGTTTCTTAAGATTGTATTTGCAATACTGTTAGTGAATTGAATAAACTGTGACCTAATATTTAAGGCTTATCTCTTTTTCTTTTTCGTAGCAGCTTTCGCTTGGCTATTAAACTCCAGACAAAGACTTATCCAGTATTCAAATTCCTTTTTTGTTTTCATTCCTTCATCACTTACAAATACATAACCTTTCATTGGTTTACCTGTGAAAACCATTTCGCGGCAACCATTTTTGTGCAATGCTTCTTCATACACATCAGGATTTATTCTGCACATCATTTCATCTTTCACCACACCAATGCACATTTTTCCATTCACCATAAAACAAACTCCGCCAAACATAAATTTCTCTTCCACGTTTGGATAATCGGCAATTGCTTCACGGATTCTGTCTGCTATTTTTTCGCTGTAAGCCATACTTATTTTTTTATTTTGAATTGCTCATCAATAATTACTGCTTCAAAAATGTAGGTTTTTAAAATATCTACATCAATGTCATTAACTGATTTAAAATCTTTCCAGTAAACCTGCCTGCGATTTCCGCGTTCTAAATAATTTAACTCATCATTAAGCAAATAACCCTGTTGAAATCCAAATCTCACTCCTTCAAATGACTGCCTCTTTCCCCACAAAACTGAAGCTGTCCAAATGAAAAACATGCCTTTATTCTTTTTATAAAATGGCACATTGTACGAAAGTTTCTCAGTTATATTAGGAACGCAATCAAAAACCAATTTTCTTAAGAACTCAACCATCAGCAATTCATTACCAGGCAAAAATTCTAAATGCTCTTCAACATTCCGGAAAGAAACATTCTGCATTTTATAACCTGAAGTGACAATTGAATTTTTTCGTGCCATTGATGTGCCTAATCTTTTTATGCTACAATATAGATTTGTGGGTCACCCCTATTAAACCTTGTTTTCGATTTCGATTTGCAGGTGTGCGCATTTTCTGTGATAACATTTTTGACAATTGCATAACATTCGAAAACATAAGGAACATCCTAAATTTTACCCTGGTATAACATTAAGTTCACTTACCAGGAATTCCGATTCTTAATTTGTCCACTCAGGTGATACAACCTTTTCCCAAAGTTCAGAGTTAAAGCGTTTAAAAAAATCTTCATACCAACTGTAAGTTACGTGAATATTAATTTTCATATGTTATCTCAAATATTACTTATGGGATGGATAAAAAGGGTATTCTGATTTTTGCAATAAATCACAATAAGAAACCGGCTTCATGGTAAGCTTGCTATATAGCAAATATAAAATCAAAGCCAGTTGACACAAGCCATTAATCAAATTAAAAAGTGATTAAAGTTGAGGACAGGTTTTTATTTCAAGTATTGTATTTGCACCTTTACAGGGTTTAAGTAAAAATATAACTGATGAAAGTTTTATTGGTAGAAGATGAACCAAAGATTACTGCTTTTGTAAAACGTGGCTTGGAAGAAAACGGATTTGAAACCGATATTGCTTACGATGGCCTGGTGGGCGAACGGATGATTGATGCAAAACCATATGATGTAATTATACTAGATGTAAATCTTCCCTATAAAAACGGTTTCGAAATTTGTGCAGGCCTGAGAAAAAACAATAATCATACCCCGGTTTTGATGCTAACAGCTCTTAGCAGTACTGAAAATAAGTTAAGCGGTTTTGATGCAGGTGCAGATGATTATCTGGCCAAACCTTTTGAGTTTTTAGAATTACTTGCCCGTGTAAGAGCGCTTGCAAAAAGAAACCAAGGGAATATGGATGCTTCAGAGATGCTGAGGTTTGCAGATGTTGAACTCAACTTAAATACAAAAAAGGCAAAACGCGGGGATAAGTTGATTGAACTAACTTCAAAAGAATTTTTATTACTGGAATATTTTCTTCGCAATAAAAAGCGTGTGATTTCACGTGCTGAGCTTGCGGAAAAAATATGGGATATTACATTCGACACCGGCACCAATGTAATAGATGTATATGTAAATTTTTTGCGCAAGAAAATTGATAAAGGATTTGAACAAAAATTAATTCACACCGAAATTGGTTTTGGCTATGTGATGAAGGAGGAATAAAATGACCATTAAAAACAGGCTGGCAGTTAATTATACATTACTTACCGGGGCTATTCTTCTTATTTTTTCTGCAGCAGTTTATTTTATTGTTAAATCTTACCTGGTTGCTGATTTTAATGAACGGATAAAACAGCGAATGCAATTTACAGCTGAGTTGCTTATCAAGAATGGGATGCCCGACATATCAGTAACCAATTCACTGGGCAATGAAAAGCTGAATACATTACTTAATGAGCAGATAATAATTATTTCAGAAAATGACAGTGTATGGCTCAATACGTTTAAGGGCAGCCACTATTCATTTGATAAAAAGTTTATTGACTCTGTTAATAATGACGATCTTAAAGTTGCTTACAGGGATACATCGGTTTGGTGCGGAACTGTTATTACTTCAGGTAGCAGTAAATTAAAATTACTTACTGAAATACCGGTTGATTTTATCGGAGGGTTACAAAAGTTCAAATTTGTATTAATTGTAGGTACACTGCTGGTGCTGCTAATATTATTTTTTAGCGGAAGAATTTTTGCAGCTAATGCCCTTAAACCAATTGCAAAAGCAATAAAGCAGGTCGATGAAATTACGCACAGCAATTTGCATAAGCGACTTGATGTTGGAACTGATGATGATGAGCTTTCAAAAATGTCGCGAACATTTAATCAGCTGCTTGAGCGTCTGGAAACAGCATTTGAATTGCAGCGAAATTTTGTAAGTAATGCCTCGCATGAGTTACGCACACCTTTAAGTGCCATTACAGCGCAGCTGGAGGTTACACTTATGCACAATCGCGGCAATGACGAATACAAAATTATTCTGCAATCGGTTTTGGACGATATACGCGATTTAAATCAATTGAGCGAAGGTTTGTTTGACCTTACGCTTGCCAGCAGAGATGTTTCGCTGATGAAGTTTGGTGATGTGCGGGTTGATGAATTGCTGATGCAGGCGCGAAGTGAATTACTGAAACGCAAACCGGAATATGTGATTCACCTTCATATTGGAGAGCTACCTGATGACGAAATACAATTAACAGTTTATGGTAAAGAACATTTGCTCAAATCAACATTCCGAAACCTAATGGACAATGCATGTAAGTTTTCAGAAAATAAAACTGTAGATGTATTTCTCGATATTCATGATGAAAAGATTTCAATTCGCTTTATAGATAAAGGAATTGGAATGCCGGATTCGTATTTAAAAAATATTTACACCCCGCTTTTACGTGCTGACAATGCCAAACGTATTCCCGGTCATGGTCTTGGTCTTGCACTTGCAAAGAAGATTGTTGAATTGCACCAGGGCAAAATAACAGTAGAATCGAAAGAAAAATCAGGCACCACTGTTTCTCTTCAGTTTTTTTCACAAAAGAAATTTTAATCTCTTTTTAATTCAGCTTTAATACCGGTTTAATGCGGTCAGTATTTCTTTGCAGCCGTAATCAACTTCGATTACAGCCGGCAACAGGGCTACTGACGAAAAAACAATTAAACAGGTATTACTATGACAGCGAACAAATTAATTCTTGCCACAAATGGCAAACTGAACCAGAAAGAAGTTTTTAATCGTGTGGCGCATTTCCCGGCTGTAAACATTGCCGAATCACATGATAATATTCAGTTTGTACTTGAAATTCCCGGTTACAGCCAGGAAGATGTTTCGGTTCATGTATTGCAAAGCCGACTTTTTGTTGCCGGCAGCCGTAACGAAAATTACTTTGATAAAACAAAACAGCATTTACAAACTGAACGCATTGCATCATTTCGCTGGGTATATGATTTAAAAATTCCTTTTACCAAAAAAGACCTGGCCATCACTTTGCAGAACGGCTTTATGTTCATTACAGTTTTAAAAAGTGAGAAGAAGTCATTTTCAAATGAAACTGCAGAAATTGAAAACTATATGGAAGACAATGCCTATTTCCCGCGTGCTAATGTGGTAGAAACAGAAAAGCACCTTGAAATGTCGCTGGAAATCCCCGGATACCTGAATGATGATGTGAACATAAAAATTATCAACTCATCGCTTATCATAAAAGGTAAACGCTCACTTCAGCTTTTTAATAACAGCTACAAATATCGAAGAGTTGAAATTCCATTTAAAAACTCTTTCCTAAGGCGTTTTGAATTGCCAACTAATGTAAATCAAACGCAGGCAAGCTGGAGTGTAAAGAATGGTGTGTTGTATGTGTACTTACCCAAGCTTAAATCAATTAAAAAGGAGGAAGTATCGCGTGAAGCGCTCTTGTACTGATAGCTCAATTAATTGCCTGTCCCGTAAGACAGGTTTTGCTTTAAAATCTGAAATTCAATTTAACTTTAAAAACCATTAATTCCTTGCTCGACCCTGTTGTATTGTTTTTTATTCTTGGCGCAATTGCAGGTATAGCCAAAAGTGATCTGCGAATACCTGAATCGTTCTATAACATACTAAGTATTTATCTATTGCTTTCAATAGGGATTAAAGGTGGAATTGAGTTGTATAAATCTGAATTTTATCATATACTACTTCCGGCTGTGGGAACTCTTACACTACCTAGCCTATTTTATACTTAAAAGAATTCTTGGCTTCAGTCTTGACAATGCTGTAGCCATAGCTGCACACTACGGCTCGGTAAGTGCTGTAACATTTGCTGTAGTAAACAGCTACCTGCGTGATTTGAACATTCCATTCGAAGAGTACATGACAGTGCTCCTGGTATTGCTTGAGGTGCCTGCCATTGCAGTTGCCATTTTCATTTATCGCAGAAAATTAAGTAGCGGCAAGCTTGATTTTAAAAAATTAATGCACGAAATATTTTTTGGTAAGAGCATGCTGCTGCTTATAGGTGGATTAATGATTGGAATATTTACTGCTTATAGCGGCAATAAACAACTTAACTCGTTCTTCTTTGATCTGTTCAAAGGTTTCCTGGCCATATTCATGCTTGAGATGGGAATTGTGGCATCGCAACGTTTTGGTGATTTGCGTAAAGTTGGCTTGCCTCTTATCATGTTTGGAATTGGAATGCCACTTCTAGCTGCAACACTGGGAATAATAACAGGCCATTTTATAGGCTTATCAGTTGGTGGCACTACTATACTGGCAACAATGGCCGCAAGTGCATCTTATATAGCAGCACCGGCTGCTATGAAAATGGCTGTACCTACTGCCAATCCAACTTATTATCTCACCGCAGCTCTTGGAATAACGTTTCCATTCAACATCATTGTCGGAATTACACTATATCATCATATGACTAATTACTTTAATTCAATTATTTAATCTAAAAATTAAAATTTAAAAAAAATGAAAAAAGGAAAAATGATTTTAACGATGCTTGTTGCTCTATTTGTTATTAATGAAGTAACAGCCCAGAATCCACAAACAAAAAAGAGTACTGCTTCATCAGCAGGAACGCAAACCAAGGAAAGCCAGTCCTTAACAACTCCGCAGGAAGCCTTACAAAAATTGAAAGATGGCAATATGCGATTTGTTGAAGGGAAAATGCTTAAACGTAATTATAATGCCCAGGTAAAAGAAACGGCCAAAGGGCAATATCCACTTGCAGTTGTTTTAAGTTGCCTTGATTCACGAACATCTTCAGAATTGATTTTCGATCAGGGACTGGGTGATGTGTTTAATGCCCGCGTTGCCGGAAATTTTGAAAACGAAGATATCCTGGGCAGCATGGAGTTTGCCTGCAAAGCTGCGGGTGCAAAACTGATTGTTGTTGTTGGGCATACCAATTGCGGAGCGGTTAAAGGAGCTTGTGACAAGGTAGAGATGGGTAACTTAACCAATGTAATGAATCAAATCAAACCGGCTGTGAATGCAACAAATACAACAGGCGAGCGTAGCTCAAAAAACCATGAATTTGTTGAAGCAGTGTCTAAGCAAAATGTTTTGCAAACCATTAATGATATTCGCAGCCGCAGTAGCATTCTAAGTGAAATGGAACAAAAAGGAGAGATTATGATCGTTGGTGGCATGTATAATCTCGAAACCGGGAAGGTTGAATTTTATAATGAGAAAATATAATAACTTTTTGATCATTCAATTGTTAACAGATAAAACACTAATAAAATGAAATGTCCTGCATGTGAAAGCGTAACGCTTATGATAACTGAAAGAAAAGGAATTGAAATAGACTACTGCCCACAATGCAGAGGCGTATGGTTAGATCGAGGTGAACTGGATAAAATTATTGAGAAGTCGGGCGATGAATTTAATAGTCGCCCGGCCCAATCTCAATCTCAATCTCATCATTATCCAGATAAAAAATATGATGACGATAAGTATTATAAATACAAAAAGAAAAAAGGACTTCTGGGAGAGCTGTTTGATTTTTAAGTTTAAATAAGTTAATGAATTAATTCCGGGAAATTAATTATGTTAGAATTCAGAAGGAGCAAGAAAATATTGAACTTGCACCTTTTGATTTTTAATATAAAGTAAACTTACTTCCGGATAAATGTAAACAAGTAAAAATTGTAATGATGGAAAATCAATTATGGTTGTGGGTTGGATTTAATGCCTTTGTGTTGTTAATGCTGGCACTTGATCTAGGTGTCTTTAACCGCAAAGACCATGAAATAAAAATTAAAGAGGCATTGATATGGACATCGGTGTGGATTGTACTTGCATTACTATTTAACGCAGGTATTTATTACTACAACGGACCCGAGCCTGCCATGCAGTTTCTAACAGGTTACATTATTGAAAAATCGTTAAGCATTGATAATATTTTCGTTTTTGTACTGGTGTTTTCATTTTTTAAGGTACCTGCACTTTACCAGCACCGCGTATTGTTTTGGGGAATAATCGGAGCATTGATTATGCGCGCTATTTTTATTGCAGCAGGGGTTACGTTAATTGAAAAATTTCATTGGATAATTTATGTGTTTGGAGCATTTTTAATTTTTACAGGAATTAAACTTGCCATTAATAAAGGAACTAAGGTTGACCCCGAACATAATCCTGTGGTAAAATTATTCCGTAAGTTTTTTCCGGTTACCGATCAATATCATGGCAATAAATTCTGGATAAAGGCAAATGGGAAAAATGTAGCAACACCATTATTTTTGGTATTACTGCTCATTGAAACTACTGACCTGATTTTTGCTGTTGACAGTATACCCGCTATACTTGCTATTACCAGCGATCCTTTTATTGTTTATACCAGCAATGTATTTGCCATACTTGGCTTGCGCTCACTTTATTTTGCATTAGCCGGAATAATGCACTTATTTAAATACCTGCATTATGGTTTGGCTGCTATATTGATTTTTGTTGGTATAAAAATGGTGCTGGTTGATTTTTATAAAATACCGGTTAATGTTTCACTCAGCGTTATCGGAGGAATATTACTTGTAAGTGTGTTGGTGTCGTTAATGAGAAAAAAAGATTCAACCGAAGTAGTGCTTTAAGCAAGTGAAATTTTCTATCTGAACTGTTCAAATTCGGTTCTTTTGGAAACTTGCATTATTCCGTCATAAACCGATTTCAATAGATGACACATTTTATTATTAAGCCTATTCATCAAAATTCCTTATTGCTCCAGCCTGGCTGCTGGCCTCACTTCATCACCTACTCTATTGGTTAATCCATCGCCCAACGCTTTACGATATTTTTCAGCTATCATTTGAAGTTGCTCTGCAACTTCAGGATACCTGGTGATTAGATTTCTGTCTTCACCCGGGTCGGTGATGAGATTGAATAATGAAAGCGGAACTGAATCAGTTTCATATTTACCGGGAAAACCATCCTGCCCTATATTTTCAGGATGGCTTCGTGATTGCGACACATGAGCAAAAGTCAATTTCCAGTTTCCTTTCCTTATGGCTTTCAAATTATTTTTATCATAATAATAAACAAACTCATCACGCGGACTGTCTGCTGTTTTACCGGTGATGTAGTCAGCCATATTTATTCCATCAATTTTGTTGGAAGGTGATTTTGTTTTACAAATAGTTGCAATCGTTGGCAATACGTCCATTGTAGTAACTATACCGTTGCCAATGGAACCAGCTTTTATTTTTCCCGGCCAGCGCATAATGCAGGGCACCTTCAATCCGCCATCCCATACGGTGCCTTTGCCTTCGTGCAAGCCACCTGTATTGCCAGCATGATTTCCATACGTTATCCATGGCCCGTTATCACTGCTTAAAATGATCAAGGTGTTATCGGCCAACTTTAATTCATCCAGTGTTTTCATAATCTCTCCAACTGACCAGTCAATTTCTTCCATTACATCGCCATACAAACCTGCTCCGCTTTTATTTTTAAATTTTGAACTCACAGCTAATGGCACATGAGGCATATTGTGTGCCAGGTAAAGAAAGAAGGGTTGCGCTTTATGTTTTCTTATGAACTGCACTGCATGTTCAGTATATAGAGTGGTTAGCTCGCCCTGGTCATTAAGAGATTTAATTTCACGCATCATTTTGTTTCCCTCTATTAATGGCAATGGAGGATAATTAGATTTCCAATTGGAAGTGTCAGTTATTTCTTTTCCCTCAAAATCAAAATGCCACATATCATTGGAGTAAGGAAGACCGAAGTAATCATCAAAACCATTTTGCAAAGGCAGGTAAGGTTCTTTGCATCCCAGGTGCCACTTACCTACAATACCTGTTGTATATCCTTTCTGCTTTAGCAGTTCAGCAATAGTTTCTTCACCGGGATTTAAAGCAATTTTACTCAGGTGATTTAATGCACCATTAATTCCAATGCGTGTAGGATAGCAACCCGTTAGCAATGCACTGCGCGATGCACTGCATACTGCCTGCGCTGCATAAAAATTGGTAAAGCGCATACCCTGTGCAGCTAGTTTATTAATGTTGGGAGTATGATAAGGAAAACCTCCATAGCACTCAGCATCGCCATAACCCATATCATCCATAAAAATGATAATCACATTGGGTGGCGTATCCTTATCAACTGTTTGTTTTTTTTGTGAAAAAGAAAATGAAATTGCAAATGCAAAAATTGTTGTAAGGTAAATGTAACGGTAGTGCATATGCGGTATAAAGTTTATGAGGTTGTAATTCTAAGAAAAAGAGTTGGGAGGAAAAATCATATATAACATGAGTATAGCTTAATCAAAAACTATAAGAAAACTCCTTTTCATGAAGTATAGTCACTAAAACTTTCCAAAACTCTTTTGATAATCAGTTTTTCTAACCCTAAGGTTGAAGCTTATTCTAATTGGGAATCACAGTTTTCCCAATTACCGTTAAACAAATATTTAAATTTACTGTTAATATGAAGTGTGTATAGCTTTTTGGACAAGCTGTTTGAAATCAATTTAGCATCTTTGTATAATAAAAATTTCACGCTATGAAACGAAGAGAATTTTTTAAAGGATCTGCAATCATTGGTGCATCAGTAGTTGCACCTGAAATTTTAAAAGCTGCATCGGGTTTATTCGAATCCAATGGCCGTAAAGTTTACCAGGTTATAACTGCCAGCCGTACCATGGTGGGCACATTGCCGGTGCTGCGTGCTTTTGCCGGTGACCATAATGATTACGTTTCACCTTATGTGTTTTTCGATGAATTTGGTCCGGTAATGGTTAATCCTAAGGACAAACCATTAAGAGTAGATGCGCACCCGCATGCCGGTGTTATTCCAATCACTTATTTTTTGGAAGGCTCAGGCCATCACCGCGATAGCTTGAATTACGACTTTCAAATAAGCAAGGGCGATTTTATGATGTTTACATCAGGACGGGGAGCCATTCACATGGAAGAAACAGGTCAACGCCTGTATGATGATGGTGGTTTTTATCATGGTTTCCAGATATGGCTCAATATGCCTTCTAAATATAAATTTATTGATCCGTCAACCAATGTTTACCGTCCCGATAAAATGGCTGAAATCAAAACGGACAGCTATACAGCAAAAATTGTGTTGGGAGAATTATTCGGTGCCAAATCAAAAATCGAAACCCTTTTCCCTGTATTTTATTTTCACATAAAAATGAAACCAGGTTGCAAACTAACTGTGCCCACCAACCCAAAGCACAATGCTTTTATTTATGTGATAAAAGGAAAAATAGAAACTGAAGGCCGGAAAGAAATTGCTACTAACCAGGTGGCCTTATTTGAACGAGGAAGCAGTGATATAAATATTTTTTCAGCCGGTGAAGCAGAAATGTTATTGCTGGGCGGTCAGCCACACAATGAACCGGTGTATGCATACGGCCCGTTTGTTATGAATACCGAGCAGGAAATTATGAAATGCTACAGCGATTACCGTTCAGGTAAAATGGGAAATCCTGAAACTGTTAATTACGGGAAGTAATTTGGGGTGATACAGGATTTATTGAAATATAAAAATATAAAGGCTTTTAATAATTAGTTGCTTGTTACCCAAAATTTTGAAGAGTCAAACTTCAACTAAATGATTCTGCATAATTCTTTAAAAAATTAATGAGAGGTTTTAACCTAACTGAATCATTGATTTATTGATTGATTCGTCAATTTTTAAATGTTGTTTTTAATTATTAAATCAACCAATTCAGCAGCTTTTCGAATACGATTGTTTTTTCTTCGTGAGGCGCCTATCAATAATCCCAGAACAATAAGCATCAGGGAAAATAAAATAAACATTACTTTAATTAACAGCATTAAACCGCTTAACTGTTCAATATGAATGGCTCCATTAATGGATACCGATTCATCAAGCTGCTGATGAAACTTTAAGGGATCCATTGGAATGGCTATACCTCCAGTGAAGAAGAAAAGAGCAAATAAATAGCATCCTATTTCAGAAATAATTCTAAAAGTTTTAAAGGTATAATAGTAAACAGGATTTTGACTTAATAAATCATTCAGCTGAAGCAGGTTTGCAGTGTTTATAGGGTTCATAATTCTACTTTTTTTAAATATAAATGGTTTAAATATGTGTCTCAAATTTATAAATAATCCCAAGCAACCATTTTAATCTGCCTTTGATTCGGTTCTAACTATGCACTTCTTCATTGTAATAATTTCAGCAACTAAATGTGTATATATGACACATGATAAAGAATGTCCGACTCAGGGATTTGAATATTATTAGACAGAATTTTTTCAGTAACAAATAAAAGTTATACTGCTAATCAAAAGGACATCAGCTTTATATTAACATTTAAAAAACTTTTTACATTTGAATCCATTGTTGGCCATATACAACTTAAATAAAATTAAACGGAAACTTATATAGTATGCCAAACCAAAACCCTGAACAAATCGCACGCGATACAATTGACGAACAGTTGGATTTCTGCGGCTGGATTATTCAGGATAAGTCGAAAATAAATCTTAATGCAGGAATTGGCATTGCAGTTAGAGAATATCAAACAGATATTGGACCTGCTGATTACGTTTTGTTTGTTGAAGGTAAACCTTGCGGAATTATTGAAGCCAAGCGCAGCGAAGAAGGAATTCACTTAGTAAGTCATGTTGAAGAACAATCAGTTGAGTATGCTAAAGCAAAACTTAAAAAATTAAATAACGAACCGCTTCGCTTTGTTTACGAAAGCACAGGAGAAGTAACCCGCTTCACCGATTACAACGACCCCAAGCCTCAATCACGAGAAGTATTCACTTTTCACAGACCGGAAACTTTTCGGGAGTGGTTGAAGAAACCAAAAACTTTAAGAGGAAGATTTTCAGACTTACCAGTTTTACCGATTGACGGTTTAAGAGATTGTCAGATTGCGGCAATCAATAATTTGGAAACTTCTTTTAAGGAGAACCGACCAAAGGCTTTGATACAAATGGCGACAGGTTCAGGAAAAACCTTCACCGCCATTACTTCTATTTATCGCTTGCTGAAATTCTCAAAAGCAAAACGCATTTTATTTTTGGTCGACACCAAAAACTTAGGCGAACAAGCCGAACAGGAATTTCTCAATTATATTCCTGTGGATGATAACCGCAAGTTCACGGAGCTTTACAATGTACAGCGATTGAAATCGAGTTATGTTGCCAGCGACAGCCAGGTTTGTATCAGCACCATTCAGCGACTGTATTCTATTTTGAAGGGAACAGAGTTGGAAGAAAGTGCAGAGGAAGAAAACCCGAATGAGCGAATATGGGACAAAGAATCCCGATGGCTATCGGGACCACCGATAGAATACAATGAAAAAATCCCCATTGAGTTTTTTGATTTCATTGTGATTGATGAATGCCACCGCAGCATTTACAATTTGTGGAAACAAGTGTTGGATTATTTCGATGCCTTTGAAGTGGGCTTGACAGCCACACCCGATGCAAGAACCATTGCCTACTTTGAACAAAATGTTGTGAGTGAATATTCACACGAAATGGCTGTTGCTGATGGTGTGAATGTGGGCTATGATGTTTTTATTATTGATACAAAAATTACAAAGCAAGGTGCAACAATCTGGAAAGGCGAATATGTAGAACACCGTGAGCGATTAAGCAGAAAAAAAAGATTGGAGTTGCAGGACGAAGATGAAACTTATACTTCGCAACAGTTGGACAAAGACATTGTGAACCCCAATCAAATCGCAACCATCATAAAATCTTTCAAAGAAAATTTGCCTAATATTTTTTCTGACCGATGGTATCAAACGAAAGATAAAATCGAAGACGGGTTTTCCTCCCCTCTCTTTCGGAGAGGGGCCGGGGGTGAGGTCTTGGCTTTTGAAGTTCCCAAAACTTTAATCTTCGCCAAAACCGATTCACATGCCGATGATATTATACAGGCAGTGCGAAAAGAATTTGCCGAGGAAAACCGCTTCTGCAAAAAGATAACTTACAAAGCCAGCGAAGACCCCAAGAGTGTGCTGGCGCAGTTCCGCAACGATTTTTACCCGCGCATTGCCGTTACGGTTGACATGATTGCCACCGGCACCGATGTGAAGCCGCTGGAGTGTTTGCTGTTTATGCGCGATGTAAAAAGCCGCAATTATTTCGAACAAATGAAAGGGCGGGGCACGCGCACCATTCCGCTTGATGACCTGAAGAAAGTAACACCCTCTGCAAAAATAACCAAGGACCATTTTGTGATTGTGGATGCCATTGGTGTTACCAAGAGTTTGAAAACCGATAGCCGCCCGCTGGAAAAGAAACCCGGTGTGCCCCTCAAAGATTTGTTGTTTGCTATTGCCGTGGGCAATCGCGATGAAGAACTTTTTACTTCGCTGGCAAACCGACTCACACGGCTCGACAAACAAATTACTGAGAAAGAAAAACAGCAGTTTGAAAAAATAAGCAGCGGAATATCTGTTTCGCAGGTGGTGAAAGATTTATTGAACGCTTTTAACCCTGATGTGATTGAGGATTTGCGTTTGAAAGTGGAAACGGAGAATGCAGGAGCATCGCCCCTTGAGAAAGAAGAAAAGCTGAACCAACTACAAACTGCTTTGCAGAACAATGCAGCAAAAGTTTTTACAGGCGAGCTGAACGAATACATTGAAAATGTGCGCAAGGCACATGAACAAAAAATTGATTTGCAAAATCCCGACACGGTTTTAAATGCCGGCTGGGACAAAGACAACAGGCAGAAAGCCGAAACACTGATTAAAGATTTTAATGAGTGGATGCAGCAGCACAAAGATGAACTCACTGCCCTGCAGATTTTTTATTCGCAGCCCTACCGCAGGCGCGAGCTCACTTACACCATGATAAAAGAAGTGCTGGAAAAACTTGTGGCCGAGAGGCCATCTCTCGCTCCCATGAATATTTGGAGATGCTATGAGCAACTGGAGCGCGTTACCGGGCAGCCAAAGAATGAACTGATTGCTTTGGTGAGCTTGCTGCGCAATGTAACAGGCATGGATGCAGCCCTGAATGATTTTTCAAAAACGGTTGACAAAAATTTCCGCGACTCGATGCTGAAGCAAAATGCCGGGCAGCACAACCGCTTTACCGAAGAACAAACTGCATGGCTGCGCATGATTAAAGATTATGTGGCTACCAGTTATCATGTAAGTAAGGATGACTTTGAATTATCTCCCTTTAACGCAATGGGTGGATTGGGAAAATTTTACCAGTTGTTTAAAGAGGACTATGAAAAAATATTGGAGGAGTTGAATGAAGTGTTGGCTGCTTAATTTGTCTGAATCGGGGATTAAACAGAGAATGGGATGAACACAGATTATTCAAAACATCATAATCCGCGAAATCTCTGAATCCGTTAAATCAGCGATTCAGACAATTAGTGAAAATAATAACAAAGATTAAAATGAAAATCGGAATAATAAATCAATGGAATTCATTAATCTGCCAAATCTGTGGTTCAAACAATGGAAGATTTACTACATAAGGAAATAACTGAAAAAATTATTGGAGCATCTTTCGAAGTCCACAAATTTTTAGGTAATGGATTCCAGGAGGTAATTTATCAAAGAGCATTGGCTTTTGAAATGAATAAAGCAGGACTCGAGTTTGCAAGAGAAATTGAGCAGGAGATTTATTACAAAGAACTTGAAGAACCTATTGGAACACGCAGAGCAGATTTTGTAGTTGCAGGTAAAGTGCTGGTTGAGTTAAAGGCAATCACTCGACTTGAAGATGTGCATCTTGCACAAGCACTGAATTATTTAAAAGCATACAAACTCGAAATTGGACTTCTTATAAATTTCGGTGCAAAGAGTCTCGAATTCAAAAGACTGATCTTGTCTGCATCACGGATTAATAAATTGTCAGAATCACAGATTAAACAGATTAAGAGATAAACACAGATTACAACATGCTCAGAAGGAAACATATCAGCCAAATCATTGAATCCGGAAAATCCGTGATTCTGAAAATTAATGTGTAAGGTGGAATGAATAAATACTATTCTTTATTCAAGGATGAATATGAGATAATTTTAAATGAATTAAATGAGATATTAGTAGCGTAATAATTTCTAAACACTATTCAAGATGGAACAGGAAAATAAACCCTCAGCCGAAAAACCAAAACAGGAAGCTACAGTCTTAATTTTGTCCGAAGAAGATAAAAAGCG
This sequence comes from Bacteroidia bacterium, assembly GCA_044230205.1. GTDB lineage: Bacteria > Bacteroidota > Bacteroidia > AKYH767-A > OLB10 > JAEUTH01. The sequence continues at coordinate 6,600 of JBGARN010000065.1, read as the reverse complement.
ACTTGCGAAGTATCAGAATAAACTGCTTCCTTTTTTAATTGGCTTGCCATCTGTGCTCATTATAGTATTCATCTGGCTTACGACAAATCAGATTAATGAATTTAATGATAAAATCAACAACAAAAAGTCGGCTGAGATTATTGGAACAGTGATTCCTTCAGGTACAGATGAGGCATTCAAAAATAATGTGGAATATATCAAATGGCTCTCAATAATACATATGGAAGAGGTGAGCATTAACAAAAGATATGAGCAAGCAGGTTTTCTGCTGATGTCGAGAGTGCTTGTAAAATACCTTGGCTTTCTTACGGGAATGATACTTGCAATTGTTGGCTCAGCTTTCATTATTGGAAAGCTATCGGAAGGTACAACAACCATGGGCGGAAATTTTTCGAAAGATTTAAGTTTTAATGTAGCTTCTTCATCGCCCGGAATTCTTTTTGGTTTCTTTGGCACTGCACTTATGATTACTTGTCTTTCAATTAACACTGAAATAGGAGTACAGGATCAACCTCTTTATCTGCACCCGAATAACATTCAGTTGATTGATTCAAAGCCAGCTGTTGTTCCTAAGCAAGTGAACAAAATCAATCCTGACTTGCTCGATTCTATGGATAAAGCAAATATGAAATAACATGAAACTGAAATTCAAATTAACGCTGTTAAGCTTTATATGCATTCCGTTTGTTAATGCTCAAATTAAAATAGATAAAGAACATTTTATTAATCTGCTTGATTCAGGAAAATACGATCAGGCCTATAATGAATTAACTGACCTGCAAAAAAAACCTTGTGGGAAAAATTGCCTTACCGACTACCTCATTGCCAAATCGCTTTGCCTCAGTGAGCTATATGAGCCGGCAAAGAGTAGGTATAAGAACATTTTAAGTAATTATAAAAAGCTTCCAGATAATCTAAGAGCCTTTATTATGAATGAGGAAGCTGACTGTAATAATAATAGTAATACTACCATTTTTAGCGAACAGGCGGGTCAGCAAATAAGAGTTTTTCCTATGGGTATTGCATCAGTATATGGCAAGTTAGGAAAAGTTTACAATTGCTATCAGAACTACGAAGCCATGCACATTACCAAAACAGTTTCTGAAAAGGAATTCGCATCCAGATTATTTGCTATTTCCCAACCCGATAGTGCAATAAAAAAAATCAAATCTATTGTGCCAGCTTCTTATTCGGTTACTTCCAGTGGTTCGCTCATATTAGTTACTCCTGCCAGCCAAGATTCTTCAATTGAAAAAAAGAAGGATAATGCAATCAGCGATCTAATAAAAACAACAAACTTTTTTTCCTCATGGTATAATCTAAGGTTGCCCGAATACTTTATAACCGCCTACATTGTTCCCGATAATGCTTCACTGAGAAAAATATCTGAATCAATTCATGGCCTAAGGGTACCGAACGAAAATTACGGCTACTCGTCCATCAATGATCTTAGCGTATTGGCGGCAACCAGTGAGATTGGGACCGGTACCCTCAGGCACGAACTATTTCATATTATAGTTAGGGGCGATATCGGTGATATACCTGCCTGGCTTGATGAGGGCATTGCCACACTTTATGAACAAAGCCACTGGCAGCATGATACTTTGTTATGTGACAAAATATTTTGGCGAAACCAGGTGCTCAAAGAATCTCTTGCAGAGCTGCAGCTTTATATGAAACTACCGGACCTAAGAAAACTCATTAACTATTCATGGACTGAATTTGAAGGAAGTGACAATGGTGATATCTGCAAAGCTTATGTTAACTATGCTTTGGCAAAACATTTTGTTTTATATCTTGAAAAAACAGGACGTCTGAAATCGGTTCTTAATGCCTATAAGAATAAACGCAGTAATGATAAAACAATAAGTATTAAAACAAACGACAGGGTGCTCGAAGAAGCATGTGGAACTTCAATTGATTCTTTAGAAACGGATTTTGACAAATGGCTCATAAATAAATATTCTTTTTCAATTTTAAACCCAATGTCCAACCAGGGTATTTCACATGAATCGAAGAGAGGAATTGAAGTTTTTGCTAACTACAATAGATACATGCGCAAATTGCATGAAATGCATTCAGCATTAAACCCGCAAGACTCTGTTGCTATTGCCATTAATCGGCTGAAGTTAGAATCAGAAACAAAATTTAATCAAACGTTAAATGTATATGATGAGAAGAGACGCAAGATTACTTCTGCAAGTGACTCCAAGGTAATTTACCTTCAGGATTCATTGTTAAATGATGTAAGTAAAATTAATTTCAGGTTAAAACAGGAATTGAAATTAAACTAGAAGGGATGTGGCAGTTGTTTGGCGACAGCACCAAAAAAGTAATTGAAGAACTGAACGAAGTATTAGCTGCATAGAATGAGTGAAGAGAAAAAATTACCGGAGCATTGGCAAACCAAAAAGTTGGGAGAGGTCTTTACAATTGAAAGAGGTGGGTCACCAAGACCCATAGAAGAATTTATTACAGAAGATGAAAATGGTATCAACTGGATTAAGATTGGCGATACCAAAGATGTTGTAAAATATATTCACAGGACCAAAGAGAAAATTAAACCTGAAGGTGCGAAGAGGTCCCGAATGGTTTACGAAGATGATTTCCTCTTATCAAATTCAATGAGTTTTGGAAGACCTTACATTATGAAAACTACTGGTTGTATTCATGACGGTTGGTTAGTAATAAGGAAAAATGAAACTGTTGATAATAATTATTTATACTACATTCTAAGTTCACCATTGCTGTATCAACAATTTACAAATCTTGCGAAAGGTTCTACGGTAAAGAACTTGAATATTGAAGCAGTAAAGCAAGCTGTTATTAATTTTCCTCCCCTCTCCGAACAAACCGCCATTGTTTCCAAAATAGAAGAACTGTTAAGCGATTTAGAAAACGGCAAACAACAACTGCTCATAGCCCAGCAGCAATTAAAAACCTACCGCCAAAGTTTATTGAAGTGGGCTTTTGAAGGAAGGTTGACAAACCCGCCTGACGGACGGGCAGGCAAAAATGTAAATGGTGAATTGCCGAAGGGATGGACCGTTCTTTCTTTAAAAGATGTTTGCACTAAAATAACGGATGGCTCTCATTTTTCTCCTAAAAGCACTCCTGAAGGTTATCCCTATGTTACAGTAAGAGATATTAAGAATGATAAAATTGATTTTGAAAATTGTCTTAAAATTTCAGCAAGTGATTTCAAGAATTTAGCAGCAAATGACTGCAGACCTCTTGAAAATGATTTGCTTTTTTCCAAGGATGGGACGGTTGGCAAAGTTTCACTAGTTGATTATGATTATGACTTTGTGGTTTTATCTTCAATAGGAATTTTGAGAACAAATACTAAGGTTGTAAGTCCTAAGTATCTATTTCATGTTTTGAAATCTTCTGAGTTTTTGCACCAAGCATTAAATCAAAAGAAGGGAGTAGCCATTAGAAGAATTATACTACGGGATTTAAAGGAATTAAAACTTAATGTTCCAAAAACTCTTAAAGAACAAGAACAAATCGTATCCGAATTAGAAAGCAAACTCACCGTTTGCGATAAGATAGAAGAAACCATAACCACCAGCCTTCAACAAGCAGAAATGCTGAAGCAAAGTATTTTGAAGAAGGCGTTTGAGGGGGGGCTTGTTTAAAGAAGTATTATGAAAAATCTCGCATCAATCGTAACCAAAGAAAGCGTCAAAAACGCTTTAGAAAAAGTAATAACACAAAAGCCAATTCTGATTTCCTCAACCAAATATCTACTTAAATATAAAGGACAAACATTTCCGCCAAAAGAAATTGTTAGGCTAGCGGCAAAAGAGCAGGGGATTAAGGAAAGTCAATTTCATAATTACAGATTGCATGGAGGACAACCAACAAACAAGTACTTGCAAAAGTTAGGCTTTGAAATTATTCAATTTGCAGATTGGAAAATTTCAAAACCTGCATCTCAGAATAGATTATTTATATTCAAATCAGGAAGAGCGTCAAAGACTTTACGTAGCAAAAGTTTTTATCAGCAGGAAAGATTAGTCCAACCTAAAAAGCTACATGATAAAATACAAAGCTTATTGTACGACAACCTGGTTAATTTATATGGAGAAAAAAATGTTGGCATGGAGAATGAAACAGGTAGAAGAACTAAAATTGACATTACACTTAGGCTAAATAAAAAAATCGTTCTTTATGAAGTCAAATCCTATTCAAATGTTTCCGATACTATAAGAGAGTCAATAGGGCAGCTGCTGGAATATGCCTATCAGCCCAATCCCATAAAAAACCTGAAAGAAATGATAATTGTTTCGCACAAGCCAATTTTGAGATTTGAAATAGAATATTTACAAGCAATTAGGCGAATAACCAAATTGAAATTATATTATCAGCAGTTTGATTTAAAAGAAAAAACTTTATCAGGGAAATTTTGATTTAAAGACCACAATACATTTAGCAAAATGCCGAAGCAAAGTATTTTTATTAATGCATTTGAAGGGAGACTTGTATAAACAAAACATTTAAACATGCGCGATTCTCAGAAAATAGGTGAATTGTTTGAAAAGGCATCCTTAAGGATGCTACGAATACTCTTTGAAGAATGGGGATATCAGGTAACAGAAGAGATACGAAGACAGAAAAGCGGTTCTCAATTCGGATTTGATATTTACCTGAAAGTTCATGACGAAAATTCATTGCCTATTTATGTTTTTGTAGAGTGTAAAGGCTCCGAAAGTTTTAACACAATAGACAAATATGAGCTTAGTATAAAAAGCGATCAACTGAGAAGAAATACATTTCCTGCCAAGGATGTACATTTATTTTTTTCTCCGACCCGAGAAATCAATTATTCGAATGATGAAGTTCCTCTTGAAGATGATGATTATCCATTTTGTGTAGTAGATATGATGGCCCCAAAGACCGGGCAAAATCAGGTTCTCAATCTTTTTCTTTCTTATTATGGAAATGATGAAGATATTCTCAATTACAGGAATGAAATACTCGTACCGATTATTAAAAGTTACACTCATCAATACTCTTTTGAAGAAACGATAGCTTTATTAAAGAACCTCTTTCATAGCAGAATCCAGACTTTTCTTAGCACCCCAAGGCATAGTGATTTTACATTGTTGACACCTTCTTTTTGGAATAGAATAAAAAAAGAAAGTAATAAGGACAGATTACAAGATTACATGATACGACTCGATTCTGTCAAACCAAGATTGTTGGATGTGGTGGCCAATGATTATCATATACCCAATACAAAGGCAAAGCTCTCATTGTTTAGAAAGATAAAAGAATTGACCGAAAGCGGAGGCGGATTAATCAAAGTTCTTTCAAACGGTGGAGAAGGTAAATCTACATTCCTTCTTGATATTGGTAAATCACTTTGCTGCGAGCAACCCATATTCTTAGTAATGGACTTGAATGATACTACCCTTAATAAGATTGAGCGACAATTGAGCCTGATTGGCTCCGGTAAGACACCTGTTTTACTGCTGGATGATGCAGCGGCATTCGAAACCATTTTAGAAAACTATGCTGAGATTGAAACGAGCCTTAAAACACCAATAATATTAATAGTTGCAGAACGCTATTACCGCTATCAGCAAATGCAGGGAAGAGAAAATTTTGAAGCTGCTTTTAGCAATGATGCTGTTGAATTCAATTTCAGGTCTAAAGAAAATGCTCCAGAAATATTTGAGAAATTCTTTGCCGACCTTCGTGAAAAATACCCTCATCTAAATAGCGAGGATTATAGTAATTGCGCAAAGCATTTTTTTGAAGAAGAAAAGCATACGATAGCTGAACGCATTTTTAAAGTATTAAGAACACTTCATCAAAATAAAAGAATTGTATTTCCATTTGATTGGGATGAGTGGAAACAGGTGCACGAAAACACTCCTATGCAGCATTTGTATCTTCTTGTATCAGCCTTTTACCAGTTTGGCAACAGCATTTCTCTTGGTTTTTGTTTAGAGTTACAGGACTATAAGACACTTAATAAAATTGATGTAAGAAACGCAATTGACAACAGCCCAAATCAACCTATTATACGGAATGGGGAGTATTTACAGTTGAGGCACGAAAAGGTTGCTGAATGGTTTATTGAGGATGAAAAACAACAAGATAATGTAAAAGCTATTTATAGTGAATGGACAGGAAATATCAATACTCAATTCAGTAAGAACCTTTTGCTGTGGACATATCGTAATCCTGATTTTATACACTGCAACTATTTAAAGGGGATATTGCAAGCAGAAAAAACATTATACCTTCTCATTGAGTACATTAAAAATAATGAATGGGAACTTCCGGCAAGAACAGAAGCTGCAAAAATCCTGGTACGTCTTAAAAAGCCAGAGGATGCAAAAAAACTGCTGCTGGAGATTATCACCATTGATAAAAAGAATCTTCACGCCCGCACGGAGTTGAGCAAAATCTACCAGCAGCAGAAGAAATGGGATGATGCAGTGAAGTATCTTAAAGAATATATTGAACTTGACCCAGAAGGCTTACATCCGCGCACGGAGTTGAGCAAAATCTACCAGCAGCAGAAGAAATGGGATGATGCAGTGAAGTATCTTAAAGAATATATTGAACTTGACCCAGAAGGCT
>JBGARN010000064.1:0-25429 GCA_044230205.1 Bacteroidia bacterium | reverse complement strand
GGTGTGATGACTTATCGAGGTAGCCATACATATCGTCTTTGGCAATGAGGTAAAGCTGCTGGGCAGCCACAGCAGTATCGCGAAAATCGCTTAAATCGAAATCGCCCAGTAATTCGTTGACTACTGCGCCTGCAAAGAGTGTGTCTTCGAGGTTTACGGAATTTTTCCAGCCGGAGCAAAGGCAAAAAACATCGCGCTGCTGCTGCCTGAGCCATTTGCAAAGGGCACGGAGATTAAGAAAAGAACCTACGGCCACGGTATGTGCATTTTTGGCAATGGTTAATGCGCGGGTGCCATTAGTGGTGGTAAGGGCAATTTTGCTGCCGCGTATTTTTGAATCCATATAGCTGAATGGGGAATTACCAAAGTCGAAACCCTGCAGCATTTCGCCTTTGCGCTCTGCCCCTACCAGGTAACCCTTTTGCTTATAGGATAAACTTTCTTCGACTGTTGCCACGGGGATTAAACACTCGGCACCATACTCGAATGCAACACATATGGAAGATGTTGCTCTTAAAATATCAATTACTACAACAATGCTTTGGGACGGATCGTACAAATGATACAATGCCGGGCTGAGGCATACATCAATAAATGGCTTTCGATGGGTGTGGGACATCAGTGAATAGTTTTTGATGTTTACCGCGCAAACCTACATTATATTTCTAAAAATAGGAACTGGCGGAGTTTTAGTTTTCAACTATAAAAGTTGATATTTTTTGCACTTCATTTGCATGCTTTAATTTTTTTGAATTATGAAAATACTATGTGTAGGCCGAAATTATGTTGATCATATAAAGGAGCTGAACAATGAACAGAACGCTGAGCCGGTAATTTTTTTAAAACCTGATACTGCTATACCGCAGCGCGGGATGCCCTTTTTTTACCCTTCCTTCAGCCAGGATGTGCATCATGAAGTGGAAGTGGTTTTGAAAATAAATAAAGTAGGGAAAAACATTGCAGAAAAATTTGCTCATAAATATTATGATGAACTTACTGTGGGCATAGATTTTACTGCCCGCGATGTTCAATCGAAACTTAAAGCTAAGGGTTTGCCCTGGGAACTTGCCAAGGGTTTTGATGGTTCGGCACCGGTAGGCACTTTTGTGCCTAAATCAGATTTCAGTGATTTAAGCAACATTGATTTTTCGCTGCGTATAAATGATGAACTGAAGCAACAGGGTAATACGGGCCTGATGATTTTCAGTTTTGATAAAATCATCTCTTTTGTTTCGGCCTACTTTACTTTGAAAAAAGGCGATTTGATTTTTACCGGCACTCCTGCCGGTGTAAGTGCTGTTAAAGCCGGAGATGAGCTGAAATGTTTTTTAGGTGATGCCAATTTACTTACGGTTAATGTAAAGTAATACGCTGTTCTAAAAAACACTGAGGGCTTATTTTATAATATACCTGTAATGAAAAGCGGCTGGTAAAAAATGCCAGCCGTTAGGATCAGGAGTAATACCGGGGGCTTTAAGGTTAAATCATTCCGGTAGACTAATTTCCTGCACTTGAACTAATAAAAAAACCATTACTTCAATCTTAGATTTATTATGCCTTTGTTGTTTCATTTTTTACAGTTGTTGTTTTTAACTGCTTATTGTAATTGATGAGTCAAACATACAATGAGCATAAAGCGGAATCAAGCTGTTTCTTGAAACCTGCGCTTTAGTTTATGAATTGGGTGGGAATTGACTTGAATACAACAATCCATAAGTTTTGTAATTCATACAACTTTATGAAGCTGCCTGTATATACGGCATGATGAAACCAAATGGTTTCAGGTCAATGAAAAATGACATAAGTATAGTTGAACTATATAACAATGAAAAGATGCGGGCTTATAAAGTGGAATTAATTCTGCAGCGGTTATTTGCAGAAAAAAATTGTTTTTACTTACAGACGAAGTGATTACACTTCGCTCAGTTTTTGCAGGAAGCTTTCTTTTTTATTCCGCGCAACATCAAGCGTGGTATCATCAACCAGCTTTACCTGGCCGCCATCGCCACGCATGTACTTCTTTACTTTGTTAAGGTTAATGAGGTAACTGTTGTGTATGCGGTAAAATGAAAAACCGGTCAACTCCCGTTCATATTCCTTTATAGGCTTTGAGGTTACCACCTGCTTTTTATTATCAAAAAAAACAGTGGTGTATGAATTGTCGGACTGGCAATACAATATTGAATCAATATCATAAAACTCTATCCCGTTTTTATCACTTAACCCGATGCGTTTCTTTTTATTCAATGGGTTTATGTTATGCAGCAGGTTGTCAATTTTATAAGCAGTAAACAATTTCTTTTCGCGCTGCCGGTATTTTTCAAAAGTTGATTTAAGATCGTCAACACTGTAAGGTTTTAATAAAAAATCAAGTGCAGAAAATTTAATGGCCTCCAATGCATATTCGTCATACGATGTAGTGAAAACAATTTCAAAATCGCGTTTGGTAACTGAACGAAGTAAATCGAAGCCTGACTGCGGGGGCATTCGCACATCGAGGAAAAGAATATCAAATGCCGACTGGTTAACCAGTTGGATCCCGTCTTTTACAGATTTGGCTTCACCTGTTACAACAATATCGGTGAAATTCTTTTCAACAATTTCTTTCAGGTAATCCCTGTGTTGTTTTTCATCATCAATAACTATACAGCTGATCATTTTATTCAAGTTAATAATGGAATGGTTAAAGTAATTTTTGTTCCGGTAATATTCTTTTCGAGATTATAATAATTCTCAGTACTGAAATTAGGCTTAACATTATTAAATACACTCATGTAATCTAATCTTTCTTTGGTAAGCGGCACACCATACGTTTTACGTTTGCCTTCATCATTATTCTGAATTTTACGGCCTATACCATTATCGGCCACCACTATCTTAAGCTGGTTTATTTCTTTTTTAATATCAATGGTAATTTCACCGGGTCCTTCCTTTGGTCTTATACCATGAACAATTGCATTTTCAACCAATGGCTGCATGAGCAAAGGAGGAATAAGAATTTCACCGGGCTTAATATTTTCGGCAATATTAACTTTATAAATGAGCGGATACTCCAGCCGTAGTTTTTCCAACTCCACATAATCGAATAAAGTTTCAAGATCGTCCTCGAGCGTAATTTCCTTTTTCATGGAATTATCCAGCACTTTGCGGATCAGCTTTGCAAAGCGCGAAAGGCAGCTTTCGGCATTAGCCATATCCTTTTTGTTAATAAGACTCTGGATGGTATGCATGCAGTTGAAAATAAAATGGGGATTCATTTGTGCGTTGATAGCACATATGCGCGAATCAATAATTTTATTCTGCATTTCGGCATTACGCTTATGCTTATAAAACTGGAAAATAAAAATTGCAGAAACTGATAATAATATTCCTCCTGCTGCAAAAGCATTCCTGATAATCTTTTGCTTGGTTATTTCTTCTTTGGCAAGAGCATCCTTTTTGCTTTGTTCAGCTTTAATGAGTGCTGCCTTCTTTTCATATTCAAACTGCAGCTGTTTATCAATAGTAGCTTTGCGTGTGGTTTCATTATTTATACTGTCGCGCATTTGAATAGCGAGCTCAAACATATCCAGCGCATCTCCAAACCTACCCTGGGCTTTATAAATCCGTTTGAGCAGGTCGGCACTGTTACGAATAGCCAACGGGTAGCCTAACTGCTGCGATAAACCTAAAGCTTGCTTACCGTAATTTAATGCAGCATTGTAATCCTTTTTCAGGTAATTAACTTCACCAATCTGGTTTAACGAATTCACCACGCCTTCCTTTGCACCAATTTGCGAATTAATTTCAAAGCTCTTGTTATAGCATTCAAGAGCATCATTCAACTGCCCCTTTAATTCATATACACCACCCAGGTTTAATAATGCATCTGCAATACCAATTTTATAATTCACTTTTTCGTGCATGGCCAGGCTCTGCCTGAAATAACTTAATGTAGCAGGAATGTTACCTTCCATTTTATAAATTATCCCAAAACTCTTGTAAGCGTTGGCAATACCAATGGTGTCTTTAATTTCAATCCGTATGGTTAAACCGCGTTTGAAGCAATCAAGTGCTCGTGCAGTATCACCCTGCAACCTGTAAATATTGCCGATGTTATTAAGTGCATCGGCCATGCCGCTTTTATCACCAGTTTCTTCTTTTATCTGTAAACTTCGCCTGTAATATTCAATGGCCTTTGGAATGTTGCCCCGCTTATCATACATATAACCGATGTTAGTGATGTAAGCTGCATAATATTTTTTAGCCACCGTTTGAACAGCCGGGTTATCACTCTTCATTAACTGCTGGCTTAGTTCTCCCAACTGATCATTGTACTGTGGCCAGACAGCATCATCAAAAATATTTTCAACCAGCAGATCAAGCAGTTTTAATTTAGAAGTATCATCCTTTGCAATGCTTAACTCTTTATAAAGAGAATCTATATCAACCTGCTGACTTGAAGCACGATTAACTGCAAACAACAACAATAATATAAACAGCCCTTGTTTCATTTTTATAGTTTACTGTAAGCTATGCTATCAGTATAATCAAATGTTTTAACCGGTAATGGATTATTAAGTGGCTCTCAAATATACAATGATAATAAAGTTATCATACATGCAGCCAATTAACTTCAATTGCAATAAAAAAGCCCCCCATTGACGGGAGGCTTTTGCTTAAATTGCCTAAGTGATTAATTTTTCTGTAGTACAATTTTAACCACTGCTGTTTCATCATTGCTCATTGCTTTCAGATAGTATATTCCATCTTCATACGCTGAAAGATCAATTTGCAATTGCTGCTGGCTGCCTGATGTTACGTACACTTTTTTCCGATTGCATCAGTAAGTTCCAGTTCATACTCATCAGCATTCCAATTTACAAGTTCAATGGTAAGATTGCCCCGGGTAGGATTTGGAAATGCATGAATACCGAATGCTGAATCATCAGATGTTGCGCCTAACCTTGGACATGTTAAAATGAAAGTTTGCGATTTTGTACATCCTTTTGAATCAGTTACTGTTACTTTATAGGTGTTGCCACATATCAAACCTGTTGCAGTTGAATTAGTCTGTGCAGGAACAGTGTTCCACTTATAGGTATAAGGAGGCACTCCACCTGAAGGAACTGCAGTAGCATGATCAAACGATTGCTGTATCACAATAACCAACGGAGGATTTTCAGTAATAGTAACTGATTTTGTTTTTGTACAGCCATTGGCATCAGTAACAGTTACTGTATATATTCCAGCCGGTAATCCTGTAGCCACAGCATTAGTCTGAACAGGAGTGGTATTCCACTGATACTGGTAAGGAGCTACACCTCCGCTTACGGTTGCAGTTGCTTTACCGGTAGATTTACCGCCACATTTTACATTTACTTTTGAAATGGAAATTACAATCGGTGCTGGCTGCGAAACCACAAATGAAGCTGAATTATTACATCCATGAGCATCGGAAATAATTACAGTATAAGTTCCTGCTCCTATGCCTGAGAGATTTTTGGATGTTTTACCGTTGCTCCAAAGGTATGTGTACGGACCTGTAATACCGGTAACTGTTAAAGTAATTTTGCCTGATTTCAATCCACTGCAATTTATTGGTGTAACCACACCGGTAACGTTAATCGGGTTAAGAACTGTAACCAGGGAATTAGCAACAGCACTGTTGGCATTATTAATATAGTAATGCGATGCGCCAGTGGTAAATATGGTTGTAACCAGGTAACCGTTTTTATCGTATAACCTAATGCGGCCATCATCAATAACTTTGAAACCACCACTTGGATCAGTAATTATTCTTACTGCACCGGTTGTAAATATGGTTGATTGCAGGTTACCATCTTTGTCATACTTACGTACGCGGCCATCATCAATTACTATAAATCCTCCGTCAGTTGTAGTAATTACTTTTACCTCACCTGTTGTGAAAATAGTTGACTGCAAATTGCCATTGCCATCATATTTGCGAACACGTCCGTCATCTATTACTATAAATCCACAATTGTCTGTTGGAATAACTTTTACATTACCAATAGTAAATATGGTTGATTGCAGGTTGCCATCTTTATCATACTTGCGAACACGGCCATCGTCAATTACAATAAAACCACAATCGCCCATTGTAATTACTGTTACCTCACCAGTAGTAAATATGGTTGATTTCAAATTTCCGTTGCTGTCATACAAACGTACACGGCCATCATCAATCACAATAAATCCACCGTCAGTAGTTGTAATTACTTTTACATCGCCATTGGTAAATATGGTTGACTGTAAATTTCCATTGCCATCGTACTTGCGTACCCGTCCATCATCAATCACTATAAATCCGCATGGCTCAGTAAGAACAATTTTTACAGCACCGGTTGTGAAAATGGTAGATTGAAGATTACCATCTTTATCATACTTGCGAACACGTCCATCATCAACCACTATAAATCCACCATCGCAGGGTGTTTTAATTACCTGAACAGTACCGTTAGTAAATATGGTAGATTGAAGGTTTCCATTTTTGTCGTACTTGCGAACACGGCCATCATCAATAACTATAAAACCACCGTCAGCGGTTGTAATAACCTGCACTTCACCTGTTGTAAAAATTGTTGACTGCAGGTTGCCATTATCATCATACTTACGCACCCGTCCATCATCAATCACTATAAATCCGCATGGCTGAGTAAGAACAATTTTTACAGCACCAGTTGTGAAAATGGTAGATTGAAGATTACCATCTTTATCATACTTGCGAACTCTGCCATCATCAACTACTAAAAATCCACGATCGCAGGGCGTTTTAATTACCTGAACTGCACCTGTTGTAAATATGGTAGATTGAAGATTTCCGTTTTTATCATATTTGCGGACACGGCCATCATCGATAACAATAAATCCGCCATCACCGGTTAGTATCACATTAACGGCACCTGTAGTAAAAATAGTTGACTGGAGATTGCCTGAATTATCATACTTGCGAACGCGACCATCATCAATAACAATGAAACCTCCGTCACTGCAAATTATTACCGATACTTTACCTAATGTAGTATGGGTGCTGATGAGGATATTATTGTTGTTATAATACTTCACTCCATTGCTGTCAATTACCCAGTAAAAGTTATTTCCATCAGTAACAGTAAATGAAACTGAATTAGTTCCGATATTGGAACATGACATTAAATTGGGGTCAACAATTTGTGAGAGGATGCTGATATTATCATAGCTGCTATCATTAATCATTTCAGGAGTAATGACTTTAGTTCCATTTGCAGTAAGACTTACAGTCAGGTCTTTTGAATTTGCAACCGGAGCTTCATTATCATTAACTATAACATTGAAGGTGCATGTGCTCACAAAACCACTGGCATAAGTTCCTGTACAGGTTACCACTGTAACTCCTTTATGAAATGCCGAACCTGAAGCTGGGTTAGTACTTACTGAAACAAAACCTGTACAACCCTGAACAACATTCACATTATAGGAAACCAATGCATAGTCTTTACCTGGCTCAGTGCCGGCAGTTATATCTGCAGGACAACTAATAAGTGATTGCGAGGTAGTGGCATTTAATGAGAAGGATTGAGATGAGCATGCTCCATTCAGATTAGTAGCAGTTACCGTATAGGTTCCTGGTAATAAATCAGTGCGTGTGCCAAGTGTGCTGCCATCGTTCCATAAGTAATTTACAGGTGATGAACTTCCGCTTACTGTTAAACTAATGGTGCCCATTCCGTTTAAAGAACAATAAGGTTGTGTTACATCGGCAATGAGATTTAATGCTGCAGGTTCATTAACTGTTACAAAAGACACACCTTTTTGGCCGTTTGCTGATGTTACTGTTACGAAATAAGTACCTGCACTTAACCCGGTTATTGAAGCAGTTGTTTGACCATTACTCCATTGATAACTGTATGGCGGAATGCCACCTGTTGCAGTTACAACGGCTGAACCATTATTGGATCCGCTACAAGATGAGTTTATCGCAGAAGCATTAACCATAACCGGGCTTGATACCATGATCATATGATCAGCACTTATGCTGCAACTGCCTAAAGGAGAAGTTGAAATAAGCATACCGCCAATTTCCATTGCAGCTGTTAATGGATCAATACTGTCAGGAGCATTATTCATATCATAACCTTCGATATAAATTCCCATTGGCTGGTTGGTGAGCAAACCCATGGCACCGGTAACACCGGTATAAATTCCATCATTTGGCACAGCATCGCCACCATGGCCATCATCGCGCATTACAACTGAACGTACTAACTGATTTAATTTTGATTGATTACCCGGAAAAATGTTTGCAACAAAATACGCTGTGTTATTCTGAAGATTTTGAAAACCTGTAGCACTGGCAGTTAAAATAACTGTGCTGTTAGTATTAAAAGTATTACTGTTAACAGTTGTATTCCTGCTGGTGGTATAATGGATGTTATTAAGAACTGTTTCGGTAACTGAATATTGGTAAATGTTTGAATTGGTAAAACGTTTGTAATTCCAGGTAACTAGAGCGCTGTAATTAGGAACACCAATTCCCGCATTTGGACTATAGGTAACATGCATCTCCACTTCTTCTCTTAATGTAAATTCATTGGGAGGAGGCATCGTGTTTTGCTGCCCTCGCCTGAAGACATCAATGCTATCAGCTGCAGCTACAATACCGCCCGATCCGCCAACTCCTGTTCCTATATCTTTTACCAGCTCACCTGCCTTTTCATTTCCGCAATATTTAACTATACCTCCTGCAACATAAGTTAAGCCACCGGCTACACCAACAATTGCACCAACTACTTTCCACCAAGGGTCATTGTAGGGAATAGGACCAAACTGTCCCTGGTAAGGTATTTTATAATCTATTGTCCAGGTAAAATCTTTAGGCAATCCTAAACTTGCAGTAGTTCCTCCATAGTAATCATCCAATATTTTAGTGGTAATTGAACCTTCAGGAACAAAACTTTTCCAGCTTGTTGAATCAATTGCCACAGATTTAAGAACAAATAAATTCCGAGAGACGGTTTGACTAAAAGATGTTCCCTGCAAATTAAGGGTGAGTAAGTGTTTATCGGGATGGCTGCCACTAAAATTAGCCGTAAAGAATCCCATTACGGCAACACCGGGATTAAGTGTGCCGAAAGATTCAATGTTATCAGTGAGTACAATGCCACTTGATCCGCTAAAAGAAGCAGTAGCAGTTACGTTGGTAATTGGTGTTAAACCATTGTTTTTCAGGAAAACGCATATTCGCTGCTCTCCCAGGCTTACATCAAACAAACCGTCAAGCTGCATTAGTCCTGTTTTTGAATCAACAGCCTGCGGACGGTCAACAATAGTTACCTGTGCATTAGCTATGTTAAAAACAGAAAGTAATAATAACATGGCTAACAGTAAAATGCCCCTGTTAAATAAGGAAGCTAAATCAAAATTCAAGTAGAAGCCTTTTTCCATAACTGTGGTGATGCTTGCTTTAACCACATTTTGAATAATCGGGTACTGATTCGAGTTTTTCATATTTATGATTTTTAATGGATTGTTGTTTTTAATAATCTATACCAAAAGTAGGGTCAACACATAGCCATTAAAATCAGTACTTAAGAGCTGGAAGTAACGTTTTTGAAAGTGGTGGCTGGTCGCTTGAATATGGTTGGGAGTAAGAGACTATTAATTGCAAAAAACCCGTCAATTACTTCGAAAACGAATCAATTGACGGGTTCAGACAAATGCTTAGTCTGTATTTACTATTGTTTTACCAGCTTTAGAATTTTGACTGAATCGTTATACTTCAGATGAACAATATAAATTCCGGGTAACAGATAATTAATATCGTAATTGAGTAAATGGCTCTGAGATAAAGGATGATCAATAAAAAGCAATTGACCCGTTATATCATACAAACTAACCTCACAAATTTTAATCTGTTCATCAGTAATTTGAATGGTGATTTTACCATCAGTTGGATTAGGCTGAATGTAAATTTCATCAGTTGGAGAAACATTACCGATGCGGCTGAAAGGATGGGTATACATTACAGTAGCAGTGCAGCCTTTA
Source organism: Bacteroidia bacterium (assembly GCA_044230205.1). Classification (GTDB taxonomy): domain Bacteria; phylum Bacteroidota; class Bacteroidia; order AKYH767-A; family OLB10; genus JAEUTH01. The sequence continues at coordinate 15,403 of JBGARN010000064.1, read as the reverse complement.
ACATCAGTAACACGAACTTTATACGTTGAACCACCGGTTAATCCGTATGCCACTTGTGATGATTGAGCTGGCAAAGTAAACCACCTGTAAACATAAGGTGGTACTCCTCCTATACCAATAGCCATTGCTGAATCGCCACCTAATGAAAAGGCTGCCACTGTAAGCGGTGGATTTTCTGTGAGTGTAACAGTTTTAATAAGCATGCAACCATTGGCATCAGTAATAGTTGCTGTATAAACTCCGGCTATCAAACTATCAATATAGGTGCCGGTGTCCCCGGTACTCCAAATTACAAAGTAAGGAGGAGTTCCGCCTGTTATATTAAGCGTAATTTTTCCGGTGCTCTTTCCTCCACATTTAATATTGGTTTTGGTAACCGTAGAAAGAAGCTTTGGTGGTTGTGTTACTACAATTGTTTTAGAAACCGTATTACCCATTGCATCAGTAACTGTTACTGTATAGGTTCCTGCTTTAACAGATGGACGGTTTTTTGCAATTGAACCGTTATTCCATAAATAAGAGAAAGGAGGATAATCACCAACTGTATTCAGATAAATGGAGCCCGTCTTTTGCCCAAAACACTTAACCATGTTAACACTGTCATACACCTGAATCATACTTGCGGGCACATGATTATTAATACTGTTGCCAAACATATTAATGATAACTTGCAAAGAATCGTTTCCAAAATTCCCGAGATTGTAATTAAAATTAAGAATGTTCTGAAGCGGAAAAACAACAGGAACAGGGCTGCCCGGTAATGGCAGAGGCACACTTGAAAATATACCTGTACCAACAGCCTGTGTAACTACGCCTCCACCAACTTCAACTATTAGTGAACCATTGGCTGAAGTTAATGAAGGTGATGGGAAATTAATTGAAAATAAAGCCGAATCAGATTGAATTACAACAGTATCGTTGCGCCATTTGTTGTGATAGGTAAAAGTATCTGTGTCAGTATAAAATGTCATGCTTATGGTTAAAAGCGTTCCGGTATAATCAAGCCCCGTGGTATAGTTGTGGATGAAGTAGGTTATGGGATCATTGGTGCCGCCCTTTTGCCTGATTCCATGTGCCTTTCCTTTACTTAAGCTTTCAACCCATGGCACCCAAACAATAGTTCCATCTTTCAGCTTCCTTGTGCTTTCAGCAGTAACATCTCCTATACTTACAGCAAAGGCATCAGCAGTAACAGGTGGATTAAGTGACTGTCCAAAACCATAACATTGTATTCGCCAGTAACCGGCATTCCTGCTGCGAAAGGATTCACCTGCAGGCAAGTGCTTGCTTTTGCTTTAGAAACACAACTAAATGCAAAAGCTGAATCGGTAATTGTTCCTCCAGTGCCAGACGGTGAAATAGTGGTAATCTTATAGTTAACCGGTACATTATTATTAATAATATTATTCTCAATCATGGTATCCTTCTTTAGTGAGTCGAATCCTGCAGGCTGAAGCGGTGGATTTACAACTGCGGTTGCACAACTTCCTCCGGTTTCCTTAACATAAGCATGATTGTAAGTAATGGTTTTAACTACAGGTAGCGTTGGAGTTCCGGGCATAAGCGTAAAACCATGATAGATATTATAGGTAAGCAGCTTATCTTTGGTTGGCGGAACTATTGAAACCGTTCCGCTTTGCTCATTACCCGAGCATTGTGCCTGAACCTTCAATGAAATAAACACAGAAAGAAGAAGCACATAAACTAATTTCTTCATGACGTTACCTCCTGTTACATTAGTTTAACTTGTTGTTTTGGTTATAGAATTTTATGCCGGTTACGACCATTAATTCGGTTAATTAAATTTAAATAAAAAATCAGCTCATAAAACTAATTACATGCAATCTTTTAATTACCAATAAAATTATTTTAAGCTAAAGTTGCTTAATTCCATAAAAATGAATCCGAGAGGTGAGGAATTGTGATTTTAATAAAGGGCTAGCAATACTACTAATTGGCTTCTTCAAAAGGTAAATGCAAAATAACGCGCATACCATTAATTGCATTTTCAGCATTAACGATATCAGTAACCTCAAAAAAAGCATTGGTGTTCTTAACACTGTTATAAAGTTTTATCCGCTCTCGAGTTATTTCCATTCCTAGTGATTTATTTTTCTTAACCGGAGATACTGACTTTACTTCCATAGCAGCTACCCTACCCACTCCGTTATCTTCCACAATCCATTCCAGCTCGTCATTTTTTCGGCTAATGTTGATGCTGATCTTTCCTCGCTCCTGCTTATGCTGCAAACCATGCCATATGGAATTTTCAACAAACGGCTGAATGATCAAAGGTGGAATCAGTGTGTTTTCTTTATCAATACCTGAATCAATTTTAATTTCATAATCAAAACCATGATGTAGCCTTAATGATTCCAACTGCATATATAATTCAAGTGCTCTTAAATCTTCACTCAGCAGCACTTCCTGCTTTCGGCTGTTTTCTAAAATCATGCGTACCAGCTTTGCAAACTTTACTATATAGGTATTTGCATTTTTTGAATCATTACTGTTTATAAAATCCTGAATGGAATTTAAAGAGTTAAAAATAAAATGAGGATTCATCTGGGCACGTAATGCTTTATTATTTACCTGTTCTACTGTTTTACGAAACTTCTCCCTGCGCTTGCTGTAAAAATTATAAAATCCGAATACCAGCAGGATGAAAAGAATAACTGAAGCAACAATGATTATTGTTTTAACCAGCCGCTGCTTTTCAATTTCCTTAGTTGCAAGCGCTTCCTTTTTATCATGCTCTGCATTCAGCATAGCCTCACGCTTCTCATATTCATACTGCATTTGCCTCTTAACCGCCTGCTTCCGCGTTTCATCATTGCTGATGCTATCAGCAAGTTGTTTGTACAACAAATGCATTTCATATGCTCCTTTATAATTATTGCGAAGTGCATAAATTTTACTCAGCCACAAAGCAGCACCTCGCATCAGTTTTATATAACCAATTTCCCTGGCAATAGACATTGAACGCTCAAAACTTTGCTGGGCAGCAGAATAATTTTTCTGCTTTAGGTATATGTTACCAAAATTGATCAGAGAAGTTGCAATGCCTTCTTTATCATCAATACTTTCCTGTAATGCCAGGCCTTGCCTGTAATACAGCATAGCACTGTCCATATTATCAGCTTTATCATACAGGCTTCCGATATTACTGAGTACCATCCCCTGTTTATACTTGTCATTTATAGCCGCGCTTACTGCATAGCTCAGCTTATAAAAGTATAATGCACTGTCCGTGCGGTGGTAATCATCAAAAATGCTTCCGATATTCAGCATTGATAATGCCATACCTGCACTATCAGCAAGTTTTCGCTGAAGAGAAAGGCTTCGCTCAAAATGCACTAATGCTTCCTGTTTATCGCCCTGGCTGTTTTTAAGATAACCAATGTTGTTAAGCACAGTTGAAATTCCTGCTTCGTCTTTTATCTCTTCGTGAATTTTTAAACTTTTATAATAGTTATCGAGAGCAACTGCTGTATTGCCTGAATTTTCTGCTGCATAACCCAGGTTATTAAAATACGATCCATAATATTTTTTCGCTGTTAGTTTTATTTTAGGATTATCGCTCTTAATCAACTCCAATGCGGTTTTTCCTAACTGCTCATTGTAGGGAATCCAAATGGAATCTTCATTGGTATTTTCAATAAGCGCATCTAGTATTTTGAGTTTATTGGTATCGTTAGCCGACTTTGAAAGCAGGAATTTGAGCTTAGCAATTTCATTGTCCTGTGCTGCAGCCAACAAACAAAAAAAAATACCTGCAAAGGTCAGCTTATATTTAATGATAAGTAACATACATCATAATTACCTGTAAACTTACGTTATGAATTATTTGAATCAAAAATTTCAAATTGAGGGCAGACTTATTATGCCTTACTACTAAATTGAACCTAGTTTACTTATAAAAACTTCTTTTTTCCTTCGCGAAATATCTACTTCTTTACCATCAGTCATAATTGCAATTCCACCCTCGCCTTTGATATATTTTCTTAAATGAGCAAGGTTGATCAGGTGTTGGTTATGCACCCTGCAAAAATTAAAAGGTTCAAGTAATTCTTCCCAATCACCTATTGGTTTTGAAACAACAACTTTGCGATTATTGGTAAGGAAAAAAGTGGTATAAACATTTTCAGATTCGCACCTGATAATTTCCTCAACTTTAAAAAATTCCATTCCATTAACTGAGGCTAAAGTGATCCGCTGTTGCTGGTGATGTTGCTGCTGAAGATTAGACAACAGATTTTCATATTGCCTGCGTGAGTCCTCTTTATGTTTCTTTGCTTCAAACTTTATTAGCGCCTGCCTCAAATCTTCCTCATCAAATGGCTTTAATAAATAATCAAGAGCACTGAACTTAATAGCCTGTATAGCATATTCATTATGCGAAGTGGTAAAAATAACTTCGAAATTCATATCGGATAATTCCTTCAGCAAATCGAAGCCTGTGTGCGGATGCATTTCAATATCGAGAAAAATAAGGTCGGGTTTACACTTGCGAATGGCTTCAACACCTTCAGGCACTGATTTGCACTCTGCCATAATATGATACGATTTAAAATGCTCTTCAAGCAAATTTCGCAGATGCCTTAAGTGCGGAATTTCGTTATCAATAATTATGGTATTATAATTCATACCTCAAATGAAATGAAAATTATGACACATCATTTACTGACATAATTATGAAAAATCATTCCAAATAAGGAATGAGCTGTTAATGCATTAAAATTATTTCAATAAAAAAGCCGCACCATGTAGTGCGGCTTTGTTGTTATTAAACATTCATCTTACGATTCCATTTCCACCTCAGCTTTTGTTGCCATAAGCGCTTCAAATTCTTCTTTACTTCCCACAATAATCTTTTCATAATCGCGCAATCCTGTACCTGCAGGTATCAGGTGTCCGACAATTACATTTTCCTTTAAGCCTAATAAGTGGTCAACCTTGCCATGAATTGCAGCTTCATTAAGAACCTTGGTAGTTTCCTGGAATGACGCAGCTGATATCCAACTCTTGGTTTGGAGTGAAGCCTGTGTAATACCCTGTAATACAGGGGTAGAAGTTGCAGGTACAGCCTGGCGCGCTTCAACAGGAGTTTTGCCCAAACGTTTTAATGTTGAGTTTTCATCACGCAATTTACGCACGCTTACAATTTGTCCTGGTTTAAACGTTTGAGAATCTCCGGCTTCCATCACTACCATCTTATCAAATATGGCATCGTTTTCTTCAATAAAATCTAACCGGTTTACCAATTCTTTTTCAAGGAAACGAGTATCGCCCGGATCTTCAATCTGCACTTTACGCATCATTTGACGAACAATAACTTCAAAATGTTTGTCATTGATTTTTACACCTTGCAAACGGTAAACTTCCTGAACCTCATTAACAAGGTATTCCTGTACAGCACCCGGTCCTTTTATAGCAAGTATATCACCCGGTGAAGTAGCACCATCACTAAGTGAAGCACCAGCACGTATGTAATCATTATCCTGAACAAGGATATGTTTAGAAAGCGGCACCAGGTATTTTTTTACTTCACCGTCTTTTGCAGTAACAATAATTTCGCGATTACCACGCTTAATGCCACCATAAGTTACAGTTCCGTCAATTTCTGAAACTACAGCCGGGTTACTTGGATTTCGTGCTTCAAACAATTCAGTTACACGAGGTAAACCACCAGTGATATCACCTGCTTTAGCAGAGCTGCGAGGCAGTTTCGCAATGATCATACCCGCTGTTATTTTCTCACCTTTATTGACAATAATGTGAGCGCCTACAGGAACGTTGTATGATTTAAGCGTTACCTTATCAGCACCCATTATTTTGATAGCAGGGTTTTTAGTTTTATCCCTACTGTCGATAATTACTTTTTCCTTATAACCGGTTTGCTCATCAAGCTCTTCACGGAATGTTACACCATCCTCCACATGTTCGTAATCTATCTTACCTGACACTTCAGTTATGATTACAGCATTGTATGGATCCCATTCGCATAGTACATCTCCTTTTTTCACCTCAGCACCTTCATCAATAAACAAGTGTGCACCATAAGGAATATTATTGGTTGCCAATACAGCTTTGGTGTTCTTATCAAGAATTCGCATTTCGCCCGAACGACCAATAACTACCTGAACATTTTTATTATCGGTCTTAAACGGAATTGAGCGCACTTCATCAAATTCAACAACACCACCAAATTTTGCTTCAATGCGGCTTTCCTGCGCTAAGTTACGTGCAGCACCACCGGCATGGAATGTACGAAGTGTAAGCTGTGTTCCAGGCTCACCGATTGATTGAGCTGCAATAACACCTACTGCCTCGCCTTTGGTTACCATTCGGCCATTAGCCAGGTTACGTCCATAGCATTTTGCGCATACACCCTGCTTACTTTCGCAGGTCAACACTGAACGAATTTCAACAGATTCAATTGGAGAGTTTTCAATAATATCTGCTACATCATCACTAATTTCATTACCACCTTCTATTATCAACTGGCCGGTAAGCGGATGATAAATGTCGCGTAAAGCAACTCGTCCTAATATCCTGTCGTAAAGTGACTCTACAACATCTTCGTTATTCTTCAGTGCAGTTTCTGCAAGTCCGCGCAGCGTACCGCAGTCTTCATCTGTAATAATTACATCCTGGGCTACGTCAACCAAACGCCTTGTAAGATAACCGGCATCGGCAGTTTTAAGAGCCGTATCAGCCAAACCTTTACGAGCACCGTGCGTTGAGATAAAGTATTCAAGAATTGATAATCCCTCCTTAAAGTTTGATAAGATGGGGTTTTCAATAATCTCACCACCTGAAGCACCGGCTTTTTGTGGCTTTGCCATCAAACCTCTCATACCTGACAACTGGCGAATCTGATCTTTTGAACCACGGGCACCTGAATCAAGCATCATATAAACAGCATTGAAACCTTGTTTATCTGATGAAATCATGCGCATTAAGTTTTCGGTAATGCGTGAATTGGTACGTGTCCAGATATCAATAATCTGATTATATCGCTCATTATCGGTAATGAAACCATTCTGATAGTTATCCATTACGGTTGTAACTTCATCATTGGCTTTAGCTATAAGCTGATCTTTATTTACATCGATGTCAATATCAGCAAGGTTAAATGATAAGCCACCTTTAAATGCCATCCGGAATCCGAGATCCTTAATATCATCAAGGAATTTTGCCGTACCTGCAATTTTTTACGTGCACCTTGAGACCGTGTCGCGAAGTGATTTCTTTGTAAGCAATTCATCAATATAACCAACTTCCTTAGGAACAACCTGGTTAAACATTACGCGGCCAACTGTTGTTTCAATAACTTTCGATTTCAGTTGATCACCTTCCATTACATTGGCTCTTACTTTTATCTGAGCATGTAAATCAACACGGCCTTCGTTAAATGCAATGATCACCTCTTCATCTGAATAGAACTTTAATCCTTCGCCTTTAACCTTTACCGTATCGGTTGATTTTTTTCCTTTGGTGATATAATATAATCCCAATACCATGTCCTGCGAAGGCACGGTAATCGGTGCACCATTTGCAGGGTTAAGGATATTATGAGATGCCAGCATAAGCATTTGCGCTTCAAGTATTGCCGCATTTCCAAGTGGAACGTGTACGGCCATCTGGTCACCGTCAAAGTCGGCATTGAATGCCGTACAAACCAACGGGTGTAACTGGATAGCTTTTCCTTCAATCATCTTGGGCTGAAATGCCTGGATACCTAAACGGTGCAGAGTTGGAGCTCGGTTAAGTAAAACCGGATGACCCTTCAACACATTTTCAAGTATATCCCACACGATAGCATCTTTACGGTCAACAATTTTCTTAGCGCTCTTAACTGTTTTTACTACTCCGCGTTCAATCATTTTGCGAATGATAAATGGCTTAAATAATTCAGCAGCCATATCTTTAGGTAATCCGCATTCATGCAATTTCAATTCAGGTCCTACGACAATTACTGAACGTGCAGAATAGTCAACACGCTTACCAAGAAGATTTTGACGGAAACGACCCTGCTTACCTTTTAACGAATCACTTAATGATTTAAGTGCACGGTTTGATTCGGTTTTAACAGCATTCACTTTACGAGAATTGTCGAATAGCGAATCAACAGCTTCCTGCAACATACGTTTCTCATTACGCAAGATTACATCAGGAGCTTTTATCTCCATCAATCGCTTTAAGCGATTGTTACGGATAATAACCCTTCTGTATAAGTCATTTAAATCTGACGTTGCAAAACGACCACCGTCTAACGGCACCAACGGACGCAATTCCGGTGGTATAACCGGAACAACTTTTACAATCATCCACTGTGGAAGATTCACTATGTTGAGATTTGCATTACGGAAAGCTTCAACAACATTAAGACGTTTTAATGCTTCATTTTTACGTTGCTGAGATGTTTCATTACTTGCCTGGTGACGCAAACGGAATGAAAGCTCATCCAAATCCAATCTCGACAACAAATCATATAAAGCATCTGCTCCCATTTTAGCGATAAACTTGTTAGGATCAGAATCATCAAGATGTTGGTTTTCTTTTGGCAATGCATCAACTATGTTGAAATATTCTTCTTCAGTAAGAAAGTCAAGGTAGTTGATTCCATCAGCACCTTTAACACCCGGTTGTATTACCACATAACGTTCGTAATAAATAATTAAATCGAGCTTTTTGGTAGGTAGACCTAACAGGTAACCAATTTTGTTGGGCAGTGAACGGAAATACCAAATGTGCGCCACCGGCACTACAAGTGATATATGTCCCATACGCTCCCTTCGAACTTTCTTTTCTGTAACTTCAACACCACAACGGTCGCACACGATACCTTTATAACGTATACGCTTGTATTTACCGCAATGACATTCCCAGTCTTTTACCGGCCCGAAAATTCTCTCACAAAATAAACCATCACGTTCAGGTTTATAAGTACGATAATTAATTGTTTCGGGTTTTAGCACTTCTCCACTGCTTTGCTCAAGAATATCTTCCGGTGACGCAAGGCTTATTGTTATTCGAGAGAAATTGCTCTTTAGTTTTATTTCTTTTTTTGCTGACATTTTAACTTTTGTTTCTGATTTTTGATTTTAGGACATTACCTATAATGATATACTCAAAGGGAGTTTTATCTCCTTATCAGGAATTACTCAAGCGTAATTTTTAAGCCTAAGCCTCGTAATTCATGTAATAATACATTGAATGATTCAGGAATTCCGGGTGTGCCAAGGTTATCGCCTTTTACAATTGCTTCATATGCCTTTGCTCTTCCAACTACATCATCACTCTTTACAGTAAGCAATTCCTGCAAAATGTTTGATGCACCAAATGCTTCAATAGCCCAAACCTCCATTTCACCAAAACGCTGGCCTCCGAACTGGGCTTTACCACCAAGAGGTTGTTGAGTAATTAATGAGTAAGGTCCTATTGAGCGGGCATGCATTTTATCATCAACCATGTGGCCAAGTTTGAGCATATAAATAATACCTACGGTAGCCGGCTGATCAAATTTTTCACCTGTTAAACCATCGTACAAGTAAGTTACTCCATATTTAGGAATTCCAGCTTTCTCAGTATAACTATTGATATCGTCCAATGTAGCACCATCAAAAATCGGAGTTGAAAACTTCATTCCAAGTTTTTCACCAGCCCATGCAAGAACTGTTTCATAAATCTGACCAAGGTTCATACGAGAAGGTACACCTAATGGATTAAGCACTATATCAACCGGTGTTCCGTCTTCCAGAAAAGGCATATCTTCTGCACGTACAATACGAGCAACTATACCTTTGTTTCCGTGGCGTCCGGCCATTTTATCACCAACCTTCAGTTTACGTTTTTTAGCGATGTAGACTTTTGCCATTTGCAGAATACCTGCTGGTAATTCATCTCCAACTGTTAATGCATATTTCTTACGCTTAAATGCACCATGTATATCCTGTGCTTTGATAATATAATTGTGAAGCAACTGGCTGATCTGGTCATTTTTCTCTTTATCAGTTGTCCATTTAGTAGGGTTGATGTTTTCATAGTTTAACTCAGCAAGCATTTTCTGAGTAAACTTAGCACCCTTAGGAATAAGAACTTCTTTAAGTAGGTTATAAACCCCTTGCGAAGTCTTTCCATTAACCAGTGTAAACAATTTATCAATTAATCGCATTTTTAATGCTCCTAACTGCTTGTTCATTTCATCATCAAGTTTCATGATGATTTCCTTTTCACCGGTTTTGGTTACCTTCTCTTTTATATTACGTGAGAATAATTTTTTGCTGATAACAACGCCTCTTACTGATGGCGGCACTTTAAGCGATGCATCTTTAACATCACCTGCTTTATCACCAAATATGGCGCGTAACAGTTTTTCTTCAGGTGAAGGATCTGTTTCTCCTTTAGGAGTAATTTTGCCAATAAGAATATCGCCTTCCTGCACTTCAGCACCAACACGGATCATTCCATTCTCGTCAAGATCTTTAGTGGCTTCTTCACTAACATTAGGTATATCAGATGTTAGTTCTTCCATTCCGCGCTTGGTATCACGCACCTCCAATTGGTATTCTTCAACATGCAACGAAGTGAAAATATCATCACTAACTACCTTTTCTGAAATTACAATTGCATCCTCGAAGTTGTTTCCTTTCCATGGCATGAATGCAACTTTAAGGTTTCGTCCTAAAGCAAGTTCACCATTTTCAGTAGCATATCCTTCGCAAAGCACCTGGCCCATTTTCACCTTTTCTCCTTTTTTAACAATAGGCTTCAGGTTAATACATGTGCTTTGATTGGTTTTCTGGAATTTAGTGAGTTGATAAATCTTTAAGTCATCTTCAAAGCTTATCAATTTCTCATCTTCACTCCTGTTACTTCTGATGTGAATTTCATTAGCATCAACATACTCTACAATTCCTTCATATTCTGCATTGATAAGCACGCGGGAATCACGAACTACCGCTCCTTCAAGACCGGTTCCCACTATCGGTGCCTGGGGGCGCAATAATGGAACTGCCTGGCGCTGCATGTTCGAGCCCATAAGTGCACGGTTTGCATCATCATGCTCAAGGAATGGAATAAGCGAAGCTGCAATAGAAGCAATTTGGTTTGGCGCAACATCCATCAGGTGAAGCTCTTTAGGCTCAACAATTGGAAAATCGCCTTCAAATCTCGCTTTAACTTTATCGGTATGGAATTTTCCTTTTTCATCAACATCAGCCGTTGCTTGCGCAATTACTTTTCCATCTTCTTCCTCAGCAGTCAGGTAAATTACCTTCTCGTCAAGGTTCAGTTTTCCTTCGTTAACTTTACGATAAGGTGTAGAAATAAATCCCAGATTGTTAATCTTAGCAAATACGCACAAAGAAGAAATCAATCCGATGTTTGGACCCTCAGGTGTTTCAATGGTACAAAGACGGCCATAATGTGTATAGTGAACGTCACGAACCTCAAAACCTGCGCGCTCGCGACTCAAACCACCGGGTCCGAGTGCAGATAAACGCCTCTTATGAGTTATTTCAGCCAAAGGATTGGTTTGATCCATAAACTGACTTAACTGATTAGTTCCAAAAAATGAATTAATAACTGATGATAATGTTTTTGCATTGATCAGGTCAGCGGGCGTAAACACTTCGTTGTCACGAACATTCATACGCTCACGAATGGTGCGAGCCATACGCGCCAAACCTACTCCGAATTGCGAATACAATTGCTCACCAACTGTACGAACACGCCTGTTACTTAAGTGATCAATATCATCAACATCAGCTTTTGAGTTAATTAATTCAATCAGGTATTTAATGATAAGGATAATATCTTCCTTAGTAAGGATACGAATATCTTCAGGAGTTTGTAATCCTAATTTTTTATTGATCCTGTAACGACCTACTGAGCCTAAATCATAACGCTTATCAGAGAAGAATAATTTGTCAATTATTCCGCGTGCAGTCTCCTCATCAGGTGGTTCAGCATTTCGTAACTGACGGTATATATGTTCAACAGCTTCTTTTTCGTTATTTGAAGTATCCTTCTGAAGCGTGTTATATATAATTGCATAATCAGCAGTATTGGCTTCTTCTTTATGAAGGATAATACTCTTCGTTCCTGATTCAATAATCAAATCAACATGTGCTTCTTCAATAACAGTTTCGCGCTCCAGCACAACTTCAGTACGTGTAATAGAAACAACTTCACCGGTATCTTCATCAACAAAATCTTCAATCCACGTTCTTAAAACACGAGCAGCAAGTTTACGACCAACTGCAGTTTTCATGGCTGATTTGCTAACCTTCATTTCATCAGCAAGGCCAAATATTTCAAGAATATCTTTATCCGTTTCGTATCCTATTGCTCTTAATAAAGTAGTAACAGGGAATTTTTTCTTACGATCGATGTAAGCATACATCACGTTATTAATGTCGGTTGCAAACTCAATCCATGAGCCTTTAAATGGAATTACCCTGGCTGAATAAAGTTTGGTTCCGTTGGCATGACGGCTTTGGCCGAAAAATACACCCGGTGAACGATGTAACTGTGAAACTACAACACGCTCTGCACCATTAATTACAAATGTGCCCTTAGGTGTCATATAAGGGATAGTACCCAGATATACATCCTGGATTATTGTTTCAAAATCCTCATGTTCAGGATCAGTACAGTACAGCTTAAGTTTTGCCTTTAAAGGAACACTATAGGTTAGTCCTCTTTCAATACATTCGTCAATGGCATATCTCGGGGGATCAATAAAGTAGTCGAGAAATTCCAAAACGAAATTATTCCTTGAATCAGTAATCGGGAAGTTCTCACTAAACACCTTGTATAATCCTTCATTGGAACGATTATCCGAAGTTGTTTCAAGCTGGAAGAACTCCTGAAATGAACGGAGTTGTATTTCAAGAAAATCAGGGTAATCAATCGGATGCTTACTGGAAGCAAAATTGATCCTCTTGGTCATTTTATCGTGGTGATTTGTTATTGAAGCCACTTTGTTTTTAGTTTTTAATTATTTATAAAATAAATTGAACTCACTTACCGCTAAAGTTCGAGCAGGTATAAACACAGATAGACCCTCGCTAATGCGAGAGTCTTCCGGGTTAAATATCAGCGTTTTTAATTATTGAACAGATTAACAAGGGAATTGAATTAAAGAGTGAACGAAACACATTTTTCGCTCCGGTATAAATGCCACCGGAACGTATATGCATCCGTTACTTTAATTCAACCTCTGCACCTGCACCTTCAAGCTGTTTCTTTAAATCTTCAGCTGTAGCTTTATCAACACCTTCTTTAATTGGTTTTGGAGCGCCATCAACAAGATCTTTTGCTTCTTTTAAGCCAAGACCTGTTAATTCTTTTACAAGCTTAACTACGCCTAATTTAGCACTACCAGCTGACTTTAAGATTACATCAAATGTTGATTTTTCAGCAGCAGCTTCAGGGGCAGCGCCACCTCCAGCAGGAGCAGCAACTGCAACAGCTGCAGCAGCAGGCTCAATGCCATATTCATCTTTTAAAATTTTTGCTAGTTCGTTTACTTCTTTAACAGTTAAGTTTACTAACTGCTCAGCGAATACTTTTAAATCTGCCATTTTATAATTTGTTTTAAGAATTTAATTATTTGATTGAATAAGTGCCTGAAAGTGGAAGCTTTCTTTGTGACACATGTTTAAATGAAATTTTGAAATGATGACATTATCAGCGTAACCCAGACAATGTTTATTAATTGAAATGAATTTTAACGTGATTCAAGTGTTTTAATTATACCTGCAATTTTCTGTCCACCGCCTTGCAAGCCACCAATAACTCTTTGAACAGGTGATTGAAGCAAGCCAATGATTTCTCCGATAAGCTCATTCTTGGTTTTAAGACTTGCAAGTGTGTCAAGCTGATTATCTCCGACAAATACTGAAGCTTCAATGTATGCGCATTTCAGGATCGGGCGGTCTGATTTCTTACGGAATTCCTTAATCAATTTAGCAGGTATGCTTGAGCCTTCAGATAGCATCAAAGCCGAAGTGCCTTTTAATGATGCAAATACAGGCTCGTACTCTACAGCATTGATACGCTCAAGAGCTTTTCTGATGAGAGTATTCTTTGCCATTGTAAGTTTTACGCCTTTGGTAAAACATAATTTGCGAAGCTGATTGGTTTTTTCAACTGTTAAAGTTGAAATATCAGTTATATAAAACCCATTATAAGCAGAAAGCGTTTCTACTAATGAGTCAATTATCTTATTTTTTTCTTCTTTAGTCATTGTTCTCAGATTTTTGAATTTTAAGCAAGAGTTTTGGTATCAATTTTTACACCTGGACTCATTGTGCTTGACAAACTTACACTGCGCAAATAAGTACCTTTTGCTGATGATGGTTTTAATTTAATGATCGTGTGTAAAACTTCATTAGCATTCTCAGATAACTTCTTCACATCAAATGAAGATTTACCAACTGAAGTATGAATGTGGCCTTGTTTATCAACTTTGAAATCAATTTTTCCACCTTTAACTTCAGTAACTGCTTTACCAACTTCAACTGTAACTGTGCCGGTTTTTGGATTGGGCATAAGGTTACGTGGTCCTAATATTTTACCCAGCTTACCAACTTTAGCCATTACACTTGGCATTGTAATTACCACGTCAATATCAGTCCATCCTTGCTCAATTTTTTGGATATATTCATCCAACCCAACATAATCAGCTCCGGCTGCTTTTGCTTCGGCTTCTTTATCAGGAGTACATAAAACCAATACTCTTTTTGTTTTTCCGGTACCATGAGGCAATGTTACCACGCCTCGCACCATTTGATTTGCCTTACGTGGATCTACACCTAGTCTGATGCTCAAATCAACTGATGCATCAAACTTAGTAAATGTAATATCCTTAACAATTTTTGCTGCATCAGCCAGGTTATATGATTTTGTTGCATCATACCTGCCTACAGCTGCTTTGTACTTTTTTGTGAGTTTTGACATTTGTTTTAAGTGTTATGTGGTGATAATGTTCTTGAATAAGGTTTGGAAGCAACCATTAATCTTAAACTCCCACGTTATTAATTTAGTTTTTCAGTAAAATAGGATACTCAATTTATCTTTAATTCAGTTTACCTTAATTTCCTGGAAACTTTAATTTCAATTTTCTTGAATTTAGAAGGGTCTTTCTCCTTCAACAGTTATACCCATTGAACGAGCGGTACCTGCCACCATACTCATTGCTGATTCAACAGTAAAACAATTTAAATCAGGCATCTTAACTTCTGCAATTTCACGTACCTGATTCCAATTTACACTGGCTACCTTTTTACGGTTAGGCTCAGCAGAACCGCTTTTTACTTTTGAAACTTCAAGCAATTGAGCTGCTACCGGAGGGGTTTTAATTACGAAATCAAACGACTTGTCGGTATAA
>JBGARN010000063.1:0-24995 GCA_044230205.1 Bacteroidia bacterium | reverse complement strand
TTTGTGGTCAACTAAAAAAATAAAAAAGAAAGCGTAGGTATGTGATGAAAATTTGAAAGTAAAGGTCAAGTTGAATTTTTGAAAATAATTTCTGATGCTTTTGTCTTTTTAAGTTTGGTATAAATTTTTTTCAAAAAACCTTGACTTTCAAATTGTTCACCACATGATAGTTTGCTTTCTTTTTTCTTTTTTTTCCGGTTTTTTTCTTTTTTCTTTTAAAAATGTTTTTGGGGTTTGTGCAATAAAGGGGGCTTGATGTTTCGCTTGAAGATTTGTTTCGGGATGAATTATAAGGCGTTCGGGTTGCGATGAAATTTATCTTTCAATTGCACTGCACAAAAGCGGCTTATGTTTTTAAAAAGCCAAAGGCAGGTTTCGTGTTCAATTAAAAATCTTGGTCGGCTTTTTAAAACACATGTAACAGCCGGCATCTAAGGTTTTGCTTTGTGCGGGGCTTTAAGATTTCGTTCTCAATTGGGCAGGATGTGCGGAAGCCAGCGGGAGCGATTTTTCAAAGATGGGTTTAGGGCGGCTGTTAAGATCTTTCAGAGGGCAGGTGCCTGGATGAAGTCGGGTTCTTTGGATTGTTCCGGGCAGAAAAAAAGAAAGTTCAAATCTGGTCGAAACCCTTTATCAGCAAGGGTTTGGTGTTGATAACTTTATAAAATAAATGTTGCATATCAATGCTCAATAGTGTATATTGAAGCAAATTTTAAAGGGTTAATAATGATAGGTTCGCAATTTATGTTTGATGCTCTGAAACTCAATGCTAGCAATGGTTTTGCAGGGTTGATTTTTGGTGCATCATCATTTATTCTGCACACATCTGAAAAAACTAAATGTTTGCCCCATGTTGCCCCCACTCATAAAAAAACCGCAAGAACTCAATGTTCATGCGGCTTTCAAGGCAATTATGGTGATCCCGCTGGGATTCGAACCCAGGACCACTACATTAAAAGTGTAATGCTCTACCAGCTGAGCTACGGAATCAGATAATTTATATTTTAAAGAACAACGATAGATTCGTGATGCGCTACCATCCCGATAATTATCGGGAGAGCTACGGAATCAACCTACTGATTTTTTCAAATCGGGGTGCAAAAATAGAATTAAATGTTACAATCAAAAAAAACCAATTGCTTTTTTTTAACATTTATCAACAACCCCGGTAAAGCCTTCTATTGATAAGGGTTTCAGCAGCATTAACAATTATTTATTATTCGCTTTATGCCGGTGTTTTGCAGTATTTAATAACCGGTGTAGTGCATAACTATTGCCTTGCCTAAACCTGCGATAGATCAATTACATTCCTGTTGCATTCGGGATGTAATTAAATCATAACCATTCATTAAAAACTGCTTAATTCGCTCCCACATCATCGTTAAATCTTAATACGTAAAATACAAAGCATCATGGCAAAAAAGCATCCTGCAGCACTTCCCTTTTTATTCTTCAGCGAAATGTGGGAACGATTTGGCTATTATCTTATGATCGGGATTTTCTTTTTATACATGACCGATACCAAGGCTGGTGGCCTGGGCTTTGAGCGCAAAGAAGCATCAGACATTTTCGGAACTTTTATTGCATTGGTTTTTCTTACACCATTTATTGGCGGTTTACTGGCCGACCGTGTATTAGGTTATCGCGCTTCCATAACCATTGGTGGCATTATGATGGGTTTGGGATACTGCGGACTGGCATTACCCGGTATGACGGCTTTTTATATTTCGCTTTTCCTGATCATTTTAGGCAATGGCTTTTTTAAACCTAACATCTCCACACTTCTCGGTAATCTTTACAACACACCGGAATATAAAGAGAACAAAGATTCAGGCTACAATATTTTTTACATGGGTATTAATATTGGTGCATTTATCTGCAATTTCTTCGGTGCTTATCTTCGTAATACATTCGGGTGGAGCTATGCTTTTCTTGCAGCAGGTATAGGAATGTTCCTGGGCGTAATTATATTCTGGCTCGGTGCCAGGCATTATGCAAGCGGTGATGTGCGCAAGCCAGTGAATGCCGAAGACATGAGTCTTTCAAAAATATATTCAATCGTACTGCTGCCAGCAGTAATTGCGGGGTACCTTGGCTGGATTATCCCCGGTTCTATATTCGGAAGCGATTCAACAGATGCCTTTATTTTTGGAGCATTGCCGGTGGCCTTATTCTATGTATCGTTATGGATGCGCGCCAATAGCGAAGATAAGCGACCCATTGCTGCCTTGCTTGCTATTTTTGGAGTGGTTATTATTTTTTGGGCCATATTTAAACAAAACGGAACTGCACTGACGATTTGGGCCGAAAATTATACCGATCGTGAAATAAGCCAAACGATGCTTAAGCCTGCGAAAGCAATAGGCATGGTTCAGGAAATTCATTACACCAAAGATTCTGTACCATTGATTGATGAACAATTCAGAACCCAGAAAGACAGTGCAGGTAAAATAGTAAAGACTGTTGATTACCCTGCTTATTATAAAAACATACCGGCTAATCAACTTCCGGCTGAAGGCGAATCGGTAAAACTGGTTTCAACAGAGTTGTTTCAGAGTATAAACCCCTTTTGGGTGGTTGTGCTAACACCTGTGGTAGTTTGGTTTTTCAGCTTTTTGCGTAAGCGCAACAGCGAACCATCCACTCCTGCAAAAATATTCTGGGGATTGTTTATTACAGCGCTATCCACTTTTGTAATGGTGGCCGCTACCTATGTATGCCATAACGGATTAGAAAAAAGCTCTGCACTCTGGCTGATCAGTGCATACGGTGTTATTACGATTGGCGAATTGTGTTTATCCCCAATGGGACTGTCATTGGTTTCAAAACTCTCTCCTCCGCGGCTTACTGCATTAATGATGGGGGGATGGTTTTTGTCTACTTCAATAGGCAACAAAATGAGTGGTGTGCTTGCTTCCATGTGGGATGGCTATGAGCATAAGGCCAATTTTTTCCTCGTTAATTTTGTGGTTGCTCTTGCTGCTGCTGTTGCTATTTTGCTGATGCTGAAATGGCTCAGGACAATAGCGAAGGAACATGGCGCCTGATCACTTTTTGGTTTATTAATACATAGGTGTTGATATTAAGCTAAACATTGCGTAAAGCTTGTTGTATTGCATTGCTACATTAGCAAAAGTTAACACACCATTACATTGGCTACAAGCAAACCAAAATCAAAAATGCCATGGCTGAATTATGCAATTGGCATACTCATAGCAGCACTGGCAATTTTCATACTCAATAAGCTTATTGACAGCACTGCTTTAAATTATTATATAACACTGGTTATAGTTGCATTTGCTGCAGCGCTTGCGCTGTTCACGCTGCAAAAATCATTTGCATCTTTAGAAAGCACTTCACAATACGGAACGCTGAAGTTAGGCGGACCGGTAGTTGTATTTTTCCTGGTGATAATTGGCGGATACTATCTGCCTAAAAACAATTTCGACCTTACGGTGAATGTTTACGATACCCAATCAGGGGCAATTGGCAATGGTGCTATTGTATTAAACCTGGATGATAAAAAAGAAGAGCGGCTGCTGGATAATAACGGACAGGCATCGTTTAAAAAAATACTGTCGGAATACCGTGGTAAAAAAGCAAGTATTGAACCCAAAATAAAAAACTATCCTGCTAAAGCCATAGAGGTTACTATTCCTGAAAAAGAAAATGTGATTAGCATCAGCTTAATAAGGAATGTGGATTCAACATTGGTTCATGGCAATGTTATTGACCGTAACAACAAGCTGATTAAAGGGTCCGTACTTAATTTTATGGGAGGCCAAGTAAAAACCACTACAGGTAATGAAGGTAGCTATAGTGTTTATCTGCCCGTGGCTGAAGGCACGGAAGCAGGTGTGATCATTCTTATTAATGACAGCATTGTTTACAACGATCGCTTTAATGTAAGTGCAGTTAATGAAACCAATTTCTACCTGAAATAAATGTACAGCAAGTTAACAGTACTCTATTTTGTCTTTTATATACTTTCAACCACAGCTGTTGCACAACAAACTACAGCTTTGAAATTGCAGATGCGCAATTTTAAAAACGAAGTGGTGACAGAGAACATCAGCCTGAAGGTGGATGATAAGCAACCTACTTCCAAATTCGGTGACAACATTTATGAATTTAAAATACCGTCAGAAAAAAACGCTGTTAAAATTGAAATTACAGAGAGTGACTATAAAATATTTTATCCGTTAAATAATAAGCTGCTGGTGCCTAAAGATGTTACCGGTGTGATTGAAATTATAGTGGGCACTGATAAGGATTTTGGGACATTGGTTTCCATTTACCCGCTGATAAAAAAACTGCAGGCTGATAAAGTTACCAGTGATTCCTATTGCAAAACGGCAACCAGGCTGATGGAAGAAATTAAGCTGCTTAAGGAAGATTCAATAATCAGGCAGATTAAAAAAGATTCCGTTTTCAACCAGCTCTCCCCTATTTTAAATCGTTATGTAAATGCTGCATTCGATTTGAAAAAATTTGTTCACGACTTTGATACTATTTTTCTGAATAACGCTAAAGCTGTTGCCATGCTCGATACGCAGATTGTAATTTACAGCAATGCATGGAAGAATTTCTATTTCAGAAAGGATGAATTTTCAAATGCTATTGCAAGATATTTTAATGATGATGCGGCAATGCAAACCCGGCTAACGGGCATTTTTCGCGATTTAGAACGTATTCATAAAATTTATTACTACGCCCAGTTTAATGATTTGCGGGAAGAATTTATCAATACAGGGTTGATTACAGATGCAAATGTCAGAAAAATAAAATACGGTGGTGCTTCAGAAATTCAGAAGCTTCAGCGATAACAGTGTTTTAAGCGAAGAGTTATCGCTTCTTGAAAAAAATATTAGTGAAATAAAAAACTGAATTAATTTAAACTACCTTTAATGCACCATTATAAATGACTATGAAACACTCCACATTAGTCATTGTGATTTTGTTAACCGGCAGCATTTTCCACTTTTCATGCAAAACACAAAAGCCTGCTTCCGCAGATGTTGTTGCAATGCAGTCATCGCAGCAGAACGACTTTATTGCCAGTATATCGCAGGTATGGGCTGATTCCATACAGCCTAACCGAAAAGTTACATTGGCAAATATTGAAGGTTCCAACCAGTTTATTGGTACTGACGAGCGCTATGGTGAAGAAGGTATAATCAACCTGCAGGGCGTAACCAGGAATTTTGAGTTAAACTGGACTACCATGATTAAAATAAAGCAATCTAATTTCCCGAAGCGATATATTGCCTATAAAGGGATTTTAACAGATACAACAACAGGACACAAACGCATGACTGCGTACTCAGCCATAGATACCTTATATCTTAAAGCGCTTCCGCCTCCTGCACTTAAAAAGTAATATCATGAAAAAGTTAACCAGTTACCTCAGCATACTTGTATCATTTCTATTTTTCACCTCCTGCAATTCAGGCGATGATGAATCAGGAACTCCGGGAACGAATAATGAACCCGGATTTATAACACCGATAAGTCAGTTGTGGGAGGATACTGTTGGTACCAAAACATATTTCTTTGGCGATGCCGATAGCACAGGACGTTTTACAGGTGTTGAAAATGATGATAACGGAAATCAAAATTTTTTATCGGGCCGCACCTATCGCTTTGATGTTTCGTTTACTGTTATTAAGGATCAGTTCAGCAATTATGTTGACTATGCAGGTAAATTTACCGATACATCTGCAACTAATAAACGAATGGTAGTCTATTCCAAAATAGATACCTTATACCTCAGACCACAATAGGTTAATTTATAGCCTTTTACTTAAACCGGTTTTCGTTTTTTAAGCCCCGCGTCTTTTTATAAATTCGCACCAAATTCAATCTCTTTATGCAAGACGCAAAACCATATACACCCAAGAATAAAGTTCGCATTGTTACTGCTGCTTCACTTTTTGACGGGCACGATGCTGCCATAAATATTATGCGCAGAATCATTCAGTCTACCGGTGCCGAGGTCATTCACCTGGGCCACGACCGCAGCGCACAGGAACTTGTTAATTGTGCCATACAGGAAGATGCCAATGCTATTGCCCTTACTTCTTACCAGGGCGGGCATAATGAGTATTTTAAATACATGTATGATTTACTGAAAGAGCGTGGCTGTTCGCACATAAAAATATTTGGTGGTGGTGGCGGAGTTATATTGCCTGATGAAATTGAAGCCTTGCATAAATATGGCATTACCAGGATTTATTCGCCTGATGACGGGCGAGCTATGGGTTTGCAGGGAATGATAAATGATTTGATTCAGAAATCAGATTATGCAACGGGCTACAACCTGAATGGTGAAGCAAAATCACTGTCAACTAAAAATCACTATGCAATAGCTCGATTAATATCCTGCGCTGAGAATAATCCTGATGAGTTTAAAAAATACTATGCTGAAGTTTTATCAGCAGCTTCAGCAGGAAAATCACCGGTATTAGGCATTACAGGTACCGGTGGTGCAGGTAAGTCTTCGCTGGTTGATGAATTGGTCAGAAGATTTTTACTGGAGTTTAAAAATAAAACTGTTGCCATAATTTCTGTCGATCCGAGTAAACGTAAGACAGGGGGTGCTTTGCTTGGCGACCGCATACGTATGAACTCCATCAACAACGAAAGAGTGTATATGCGCTCGCTGGCAACACGGCAAAGCAATCTTGCATTAAGCAAACATGTTAAAGAGGCACTGGATATTGTAAAAGCTGCAAAATTTGATTTGATAATACTTGAAACCTCAGGTATAGGTCAGAGTGATACTGAGATTACAGAGTTTGCCGATACCAGCTTGTATGTAATGACGCCTGAATATGGTGCAGCAACGCAATTGGAAAAAATTGACATGCTTGATTTTGCTGACATCATTGCACTCAACAAATTTGATAAACGCGGTGCACTTGATGCTTTGCGCGATGTAAAAAAGCAATACAAACGCAACCACAAATTATTTGAAACAGGTGATGATGCCCTGCCTGTTTTCGGAACCATTGCATCACAGTTCAATGATCCCGGCATGAATAATCTTTACCGTGCCGTCATGAATAAGATTGCTGAGAAAACAGGTGCCGATCTTAAATCTGATTTTCATGCCACGGAAGAAATGAGTGAAAAGGTTTACATCATTCCTCCTACCCGTACGCGATACCTGAGTGAGATAACTGACAATAACCGCAATTATGCCAAATGGGCAAAAGAGCAGAGCGCAATAGCAGGTAAAATTTACTCAATAAATGAAACCATTAATGTGTTGAGTGAAAGCGATGGTGATCATGCCGGAATAATCAGCAGTCTAAAACAACAAGCAACTAACCTTGAGCGGCAACTTGATGGTAATTGCAAAAAACTTTTAGAGGACTGGCCGGCAAAAGTGAAAAACTATGAAGGTGATTTTTACGAATTTAAAGTGCGCGAAAAAACGCTGCGCATTCAAACCTACTCTACTTCACTTTCACATCAGCGAATACCAAAAGTTTCACTGCCGAAATATGAATCATGGCGCGAATTGTTGTATTGGATGCTGATGGAAAATGTTCCGGGTGAGTTTCCTTATGCTGCAGGAGTATTCCGCTTCAAACGGGAGAACGAAGATCCTACCCGCATGTTTGCCGGTGAAGGCGGTCCTGAGCGTACTAACAAACGTTTTCACTATGTAAGTATGGGAATGCCTGCCAAACGCCTTAGCACAGCATTTGACAGTGTTACACTTTATGGCCGCGACCCGGATTATCGTCCTGATATTTATGGTAAGATTGGTAACAGTGGTGTTAGTGTATGTTGCCTGGATGATGCAAAAAAGCTGTACAGTGGTTTTAACCTGAGCGATCCGGCAACTTCGGTATCAATGACCATTAACGGACCTTCAGCAATTGTTGCTGCATTTTTTATGAATGCTGCAATTGACCAGCAATGTGAATTGTACATCAGGCAAAATAATCTTGAAGAAGAAGTTTCAAAAAAAATTGAAGCTATTTATAAAAAGAATAAGTGGATTAAGCCCAAATACAATTATGAAATTCCGGAAGGGAATGATTCACTGGGGCTGATGCTGCTTGGCGTTACCGGTGACCAGGTTTTGGATAAGGATGTTTATGAAAAAATTAAAGCATACACTCTATCGCAGGTACGCGGAACTGTGCAGGCTGATATATTAAAAGAAGACCAGGCACAAAATACATGCATTTTTTCCACTGAGTTTTCACTGCGACTCATGGGTGATATGCAGCAGTATTTTACCAATAATAAAATTCGCAATTTCTATTCTGTTTCCATCAGCGGTTATCATATTGCAGAAGCAGGTGCCAATCCTATTTCACAATTGGCATTTACGTTGGCTAACGGATTTACGTTCGTTGAATATTACATCAGCCGCGGCATGAAGGTAGATGACTTTGCTCCTAACCTGTCATTCTTTTTCAGTAATGGTATTGATCCTGAATATTCCGTAATTGGTCGTGTAGCAAGAAGAATCTGGGCCAAAGCCATGAAGTTTAAGTACAAAGCCAATGAACGTTCGCAAATGCTCAAGTATCATATTCAAACATCAGGACGCAGTTTGCATGCACAGGAAATTGATTTCAATGATATACGTACCACCTTACAGGCATTATATGCAATTTATGATAACTGTAATTCGCTGCACACCAATGCCTATGATGAAGCCATTACTACGCCCACAGAAGAAAGTGTGCGAAGGGCAATGGCCATTCAATTGATAATTAACCGTGAATTGGGTTTAGCTAAGAATGAAAATCCATTGCAGGGAAGCTTTATTATTGAAGAATTAACTGATTTGGTTGAAGAAGCTGTTTATAAAGAATTTGATGCGATAACTGAACGAGGTGGTGTATTGGGAGCTATGGAAACTATGTATCAACGTGGTAAAATTCAGGAGGAAAGCCTGTATTATGAAACATTGAAGCATACCGGTGAGTATCCGATTATCGGAGTAAATACATTTTTATCCAGTAAAGGTTCACCAACTATTTTACCTGCAGAGGTAATACGCGCTACTGAAGAAGAAAAAGAATTTCAGATTCAGACCTTACAAAATTTGCATAAGCGCAATGAAGGTGTGCGCGAGCAACTGCTGCATGATTTACAATTAGCAGCCATTCATAATGAGAATACATTTGAAAAAATAATGGAAGCGGTTAAATGGTGTTCACTCGGGCAAATTACAAGTGCTTTATTTGAAGTTGGCGGGCAGTACAGGAGAAATATGTAAAGCTTAACTGGTTAAATGGCAATCCTGTATTTTATTGACAGAGGATTGTTTTTTTTCAACGGGATTATTATTCGATTCTTGAATTTACTTAATAAATCATTTTAAATACTGCCTTATAGCTTAAGAATATTGCCATTTAATGCTTTCCCCCTTTTGATACCATTGGCAAGATTTTATAGCTCTTGAACAATAAAAAATTTCAAAGCAGAATAATATTCCCGCTTTCGAAATGATTTAAATCAAGCTTACCTGAATTTTATAATTTTACATTTGAAAAGTTATTTAATTATAATTTTCTTATGATCTACCAGGCTGATTTGAATGAAGTAAAGTTCTTTTTGCTGAATAAATTGTCTTCTGTTTTAGTACCGGATAAATTCTCTGAATTACTGTACCTGCTTTCAGAATTGAAGGATAAGCAACAACCGGTAACATTGTATATGTCATTCAGCAAAGCTGTAAGATTATTTGGTAAAAATTACATTGAATATTCTGCTGTTGAGTCAGCACAAGCCAGGCAAATCAGAAAAGACTGGATACCTCCTTCAGCTATAGATAAAGCTGTTCGTTTATTGTTGCTGTTAGAAACACCTCATTCTCATCCACAGCAATTTTATGATATCCTCGAAAATTTATTCGGAACGGCAGATGTTGGTGAATTAGTTGCCCTGTACGGTGCCCTGCCTGTGTTACCTTATCCTGAACAATTTATTATACGTTGTACTGAAGGTATAAGAAGCAATATGGGTGAGGTATTTGAAGCAATAGCCAATAATAATCCTTACCCTGCAGATTTTCTGAACGAAGAAGCTTTTAATCAAATGGTGCTCAAATGCCTGTTTGTAGGTAAGCCACTTTACCTGGTTGTTAACCTTAATCAACGATTAAATCCAAAGCTTGCACAAATGGCGCTGGACTATGCCAACGAGCGGTTTGCAGCACTTCGCAAAGTAAACCCTGAATTGTGGCAGTTGGTTGCACCATGGACAAGGCCACAGGATATGCATGATATTGAGCGCATAATTTGGACCGGTGATGACTTCGATCGCCAGGCAGCAGCTTTGCTTTGCTCAGTAAGTAATCTTACAGAAGCAAAGATTTTTTATGCAACGAGTAACTACAGGCAAGCTATAGAAAAAGGAGATCTTAACTGGCATACGCTTGGTGTTAATGCATGGCAAAGCAACCGGCTTTCTGCAGTATAATTTTTGTTTTAATTGAATAATCAACAAATGATGAAATTTATCGATCCGCACATTCACATGTGCTCGCGCACCACAGACGATTATGAAGCCATGCGCAAAGCAGGTATAGTAGCCGTTATTGAACCTGCTTTCTGGCAAGGACAGCTACGAAGCTCTGTTGGCTCTTTTAAAGATTATTTCAACAGCTTAATAGGATGGGAACGCTTTCGAGCCAGTCAGTTTGGAATAAAGCATTATTGCACCATTGGATTAAATTCAAAAGAAGCCAACAATGAATCGCTGGCAGAACAGGTAATGGAAATTTTACCGCTTTTTATTTTTAAAGAAGGTGTAGTTGGTGTTGGTGAAATTGGGTATGACGATCAGACAGAACTTGAAGACAAATATTTCCGAAAGCAACTTGAGTTATCAAAGGAAGCACAATTACCTGTTCAGATTCATACACCGCACCGCGATAAAAAGAAAGGAACTTCACGTAGCATGGATGTTTGTATTGAACATGGTATTCCACCTTCAATGGTTATAGTTGACCATAATAACGAGGAAACAGTTAAAGAAACCTTAGACCGCGGCTTCTGGGCTGCGTTTACTATTTACCCGCACACCAAAATGGGTAATGAACGCATGGTAGAAATTGTAAAAAAATATGGAAGCGAGCGGGTTATTATTGATTCAGCTGCCGACTGGGGAGTTAGTGATCCGCTTGCCGTTCCTAAAACCGCAGCATTAATGCTCGATAAAGGAATCATTCAGCAAGATGTTGAAAAGGTTTGTTATTATAATGCACTTGCAGCTTTTGGACAAAGCAAACAGTTTAATGAAAGCGACTGGCTAAATAGCGCCCCGATAAATCAGAATCTTAAATATCATGGCAACTCTATACTTAGAGGCGGACAAGAACCTAAAGTTGAGGAAGAATCCAGCAACAGAATTATACGCTAAAGAAAAACTTGTGCAGCACTGCCTTGGGTATTACTTTTCAACCTTCAATTATAAATTGAAGAATCATAATGAATACACTCATTGCATATTTAAGATTGCTTCGCCCGGCCAATATTATTACTGCAATAGCTGATATATGCTGCGGTGTAACCATTGGTATTTATTTATGCACGCCTGAATCGTACAGCCCACAATTTTTTCTTCCGTTGGTGAAATTGGTTTTATCAACATCGTGCTTATATGGAGGTGGAGTAATGCTGAATGATGTAGCAGATGCACAAATTGACAGTGTTGAGCGGCCAGAACGACCAATCCCGCAAGGTGCAGCAAGCAGAAACGGTGCAGCAATAACTGGGCTGGTGCTCTTAACCGGAGGAGTTTATTTTGCGGCAAGCCTTTCATCAACAAGCGGATATATTGCAGCATGTATTGCTGTGCTTACACTGCTTTATAATTTTCTAAGTAAACAACATGCGTTTTTCGGACCGCTAAACATGGGCCTTTGCCGCGGAGGTAACCTGCTGCTGGGTATCAGTTTTTGTTTACCTGCCTTGCATAATTATTATTTGCTGGCTGCATTGCCGGTAATATATGTAGCAGCAATTACGCTTGTTAGCCGGGGTGAAGTTAGCGGTGGCAATACAGGGACTTTAAAATTTGCTGCTTTGTTGTTTGCATTGGTTGTGGGGCTAATAGCCTATACGGCAATAGTTATACAGAATCATTTTATTGAATCATTAATCTTTCTTGCATTTTTTACATTAATAATTTATCGGCCACTGTTCAGGGCTTATAAAATTAACAGCCCTGAAAACATAAAAACTGCAGTAAAAACAGCCGTTATATCCATAATTATTTTTGATGCAGCTATTGCTGTTTGTTTTGGTGGATGGCGATATGGTTTAATGATACTACTTTTGTTACCCATTTCAATGTTATTGTCCCGGCTATTTGCTGTTACATAAAATACATTTTTCTAAATCATATACAGCCTGATATTAGTCAGGATAATAGCAAAGAAGCCTAAAACTAAACTTAAGACAATGACTGTCTAATACCTATTCAACCATAAATAAATTATGGATGAAATATTTTTTTGTAACGAACAATAGTTCTTTAAGGATTAATCATTTATTGTCACTTACTAATTTTTATGATCCTGGTAGTTCAATTCAACATCGATAACCAAAATTTCAATGCTATTAGGTGCTTGTAATTACTGGGGTTATTATTAATATTGAGCAGATTTAGGCATCTTATTTAAGACGTTTATGAAAATTATCCCCCAGAAGTTCAGCATCGGTTACTCCTACCCGGTTTACTTTATTGATACACTTTTTGATCCGGGCAAAAATTATTTTCAGCACATTTTTGATGAATGCGGAATTGCTGAAGGAAGTAAGTTTATGTTTGTGATTGACAGTAATGTTGTTCGGAAAAACTCAACTCTAATACCGAGTATTGAGTTGTTTTTTAGAATGCATGCTTACAAACTTACCGGCAGGCCATTAATGATTCAGGGTGGTGAAGCCAGCAAAAATGACTTTGCAATTGTTCACAAGATACTGGAAGAAATTAATAAGCATGGTTTAGACCGGCAATCCTATATACTTGCTATTGGTGGTGGTGCAGTGCTTGATGTAGTTGGTTTTGCTACAGCAATTGCACACC
Source organism: Bacteroidia bacterium (assembly GCA_044230205.1). Lineage (GTDB taxonomy): Bacteria > Bacteroidota > Bacteroidia > AKYH767-A > OLB10 > JAEUTH01. Next base: position 11,930 of record JBGARN010000063.1, on the reverse strand, counting down.
GTGGCATCAGGCATATCCGAATTCCGACAACGGTATTGGCTCAAAACGATTCAGGTGTTGGTGTAAAAAACGGCATTAATTATTTCGGCAAAAAAAACTTTATCGGAACATTTGCTCCTCCATATGCAGTTGTAAATGATTTTGCTTTTTTAAAAACATTAAGCAATCGCGAATACCGGAGCGGATTTTCTGAAGCTATCAAAGTGGGGCTTATTAAAGATGCTTCCTTTTTTGAATTTATTGAACAGCATTCAGCAGCGTTAAATCAACGCGATGAAAATGCAACACATGAATTAATTTATCGATGTGCAGAGTTGCATATTCAGCATATTGCATCAGGTGACCCGTTTGAACAGGGAAGTTCTCGACCGCTGGATTTCGGCCACTGGAGTGCACATAAGATTGAACAACTTACTCATTTTAATATACTGCATGGCGAAGCTGTAGTAATGGGTATTTGTCTTGATGTTATTTATTCCAACCTTATTGGTATATTAAGCACTGATGATATGATGCGCATTTTGAAGCTTGCTAAAACTCTGAGCTTTGATTTGTATCATCCTTGTATGGAACTTAAAAACACACACGAAGAGAATTTGCTACTAGGAGGATTACAGGAATTTCGCGAGCATCTTGGTGGCCGTTTAACCATTATGTTGCTTAATAAAATCGGGCAGGGAACTGAATACCATCAAATAGATGATACTTTAATGCTTACTGCAATTGCGAGCTTGAAAAAGTATAATGAGAATCTTGAATAATGCTATAAGTTTTCTGAAAAGATTTTTCTTATTACTTAAAACAATCCTGCAATTTCTATCTTATATAATTGCAAGCCTGGTTTTCAAGAATGTGAACATGGTGCTCATCATTGTAAAGACGTTTTAGCCCCGAAATAAAAGTCTGGCGCTGTTCGTCATTCAAACCTGACAACCTGAAACATGCATCTACCTCCCCTTCCCTTCCCCATGGCACTTTTTGATAAATTATTTTTTTCCCTGAGGCCTTTTCAAAATCTGCTGTATAAGTGTCGAGCATGGTAATAGTTTCAGCCTTTACACCTGTACCAATACTGTAGAACTGCACTATTAATGGTAAAATTTCATTCTTTGAAATGCTCGTTGTATCATTCATGCTTTTAACAGGGGTTGTTTTTTCAGAAGTACTTGATGGATTCTTTTTGCTGGCACAACCTGTAACCACAGCCAGTAAAATAATCAGGAAAACACTTTTCATTTATGCTGAATTTTAATTTTTATTCTACTATTAATTCATCAACAAAAATCCAGCCTGGATGACCAGCCCCCGGATGTCCTTCAGGAATACTTAATGTATTTTCTGCAACTACCCTGATAAACCTTGCTTTTACTGGAGCAAATGATGCTGTTACAGTTTTCAGGCCATTTCCTGCATCAGGCACACCTGAATAAACTTCAGTATAATTTACCCCATCCACGGATACGGAGCAGGTAACTTTTACAGGTGCATAAATCCATGAATCATTTTTTACAACATAGTTAAAACGTACTGAATTTATATCCTGTTCATTTTTCAAATCAACGGTTGCATCAAAATTCACTCCGCTAAAACCAAGCCAATTGCCCTCACCATAATTTATTGAGCCGGTAATTCCATTAACCAGAATAGGTGCACCCCCGGGATTGTAATTAGATGCGGGTTGTTCAGCAAGCTTTACACTTGCACCTGCAGCACGGTGAAGATTAAACTTCTGAATATAATCAGTGCCTATTTTATTTCCATTTTTAAAACTTGCAGCTTTAAATGTGCATGATCCGGGAACAGTAACTGCTTCTGTATAGGCTGATGAAGATGTGCTTACATTACTACCATCAGTGGTGTAGTAAATTGAAGCACCCTGAACAACTGATGAAAGTTCCACTGCAATTTTTCCGTCACTAACTTTAACATTGGCATTTAAATCCATCAAGTGCCTTGAATAGTTTATTTTCAAAATATTAAAACGATTGAAATGTCTCATCATTCGGTTGGAGAAGTCGGAATAATTTTTTTTGTCAACAGGAGTCCATATTGCTTCAGCTAAGGCGCACTGTCTTGGCATAACCATATACTCCACATAATTGGAGTTGCTCATATACTCTGTCCACACATTCCCCTGTGCGCCAAGTATGTGTTTTGATTCAGCTTCGGTAAGGCCCTTAGGAATTGGATTATATTCATAAACTTCTGAAACAGGTGTGTAGCAACAGTTGGCATATGGCTCGTTGGGCGATAACGATTGATAGTGATCGAAGTAACAGTAATTGCCTGGTGTCATAATAGCATCGTGATTTTGTTTTGCAGCTGCTATTCCTCCTTCTTCACCTCGCCAGCTCATTACTGTAGCTCCAGGGGAAAGTCCGCCATCTAATATTTCATCCCATCCTATAATTTTCTTTTGCCTGGTAAGAAGGAATTTTTCAATGCGCTTTACAAAATAACTTTGAAGTTCATTTTCATCCTTAAGCTTTTCACGTTTCATCAATTCCTGGCAGTAGGCATTTTCTTTCCACCTGGTTTTTACAACTTCATCACCACCTATATGAATATACTTAGACGGAAAAAGTAAAGCAACTTCAGAAAGAATTTCCTGCAAGAAGGTAAATGTTTTTTCAGTCGGACAAAAAACCTGGTCATATACACCCCAGTTTGTACCAACTTCTATTGCTGAATCACTGCAGGCATACTCGGGGTATGCAGCCAAAGCTGCCAGTGCATGTCCGGGCATTTCAATTTCAGGAATCACCGTGATATAACGTTCCTGTGCATATTTCACAATTGCCTTTATATCTGCCTGTGTATAAAACCCACCATAACGGGTATTATCAAAAGTGGGTGCAACATCGCGCGAAGTATATTGATAGGTACCTTTTCGGAAAGCGCCCACAGTAGTTAGTTTGGGGTACTTTTTTATTTCGATGCGCCAGCCCTGGTCGTCAGTAAGATGCCAGTGAAAAGTATTCATTTTGTGCAACGCCATCATATCAATATATTTTTTAATGAACGATACAGGAAAAAGATGCCGTGAACAATCAAGATGCATACCGCGGTAACTGAAACGAGGCGCATCCTGTACATTCACGCAGGGTATGGTCCATATTTTACCGGGAATTTTCTTTGAATAATAAACTGAATCGTCCATCAGCTGCAGCAAAGTTTGAATAGCATAAAATGCTCCTGCACCACCACTGCATTTTACAATAATCCGGTCATCTTTTACTTCAAGGTCGTATGCTTCAGGATTGGTTTTCGTTTTGTCATATACAAATGATATATCATTTTTACCCGGTGTATCTCCCTGTAGCATTTTATCGAGGGTAAAACCATAACCGGTTGTTGTATTTAAAACATTTATAATTGCATTAGGAGCAAATTTGTATTCCTTAATACGTCCGTCAAAAACAATTTTTGAATTTTCAAGCAGCTTAAATTTTCCTTTGACTGGAGTTAGCACTGCCGGTTGAGGTATAACTTGGTACACATTTTCAGGTTCCGGAGGTGATTCTTTTGCTTTAAATATCTGTGCATCGGAAGTAAAAGATAACAGAATAAAAAAAAGCTGCAGTGTGTAAAAAGGGTTTCTCATTATAGCATTCAATTTTTAGATGCGATAAACATACAAAATAGAAATTGCAATGCTGAAGAAGAGCAAATTTCCTCACCGTAATTTTATTTAAGTAATAAAATTGCTCCCGTTTATTTCAATTCAATAGGTGTAATTCTTAAATCCAGTTTTTCATTTCCGCGCAAAACGGTTAAATACTGTACTGCTCCAATACGTTCTTTGGTAAGCAGCCTGTATAAATCATCCATTGATTCTACATGAACATTATTAAATGCAATTACAAAATCCCCTGCTCTTAATCCACCATTTTGAGCCGGCAATCCATTTTCAACTGAAATAACAAACAGCGCTTTCTTATCTTTTAAATTATGGTGCTGAACAAGCTTAGGAACCAGGTCAACCACTTGGGATGAAAATCCAAGATATGCTCTTTTAACTCTTCCGTGTTGAATAAGTTCGTAAGCAATTTCTTTAGCGGTATTAATACTAATAGCAAAACATAAGCCCTGTGCACCCATAATAGTTGCCGTATTTACTCCAACTACCAAGCCTTCAGCATCAATTAACGGCCCGCCTGAATTGCCCGGGTTTAATGCAGCATCCGTTTGAATAATATTGTCAATTAACCTGCCGGTTTGTGTTCGCAGGGTTCTACCTAGTGCACTTACCACTCCAGCCGTTACTGTATGCTGAAATCCAAAAGGGTTACCAATTGCAATTACCAATTGCCCTACCTTTATTATTGATGAATCACCCAAATGCGCTGTCGTGCTAACATGAGCATAGGTTTTTAATACAGCAATATCGGTATGTCGGTCTTCACCAACTAATGTTGCTTCAATTTCACTTCCATCATATAAAGTAGTTAACATTTTTGTTGCTCCGTTTACAACATGCGAATTGGTAAAAATGTAACCATCAGTTGAAAACAAAAATCCTGATCCACTTCCTGCCTGCTGATTGTTAGACTGCTTCTGATGATAAGTATCTACTTTTACAACAGCATTACGAATGCTGTCAACAGCATTAATTACAAGGTTTGAATAACTATCCATGATTAATTGATTTTATGATTTAGAAATTGACGTTTAAAGCGCCAGAGAATTTTAAAATGGCTTAAGAAAGAATCATTAACCATACCAATGTATATTTGACAGTTTATTTATAAATAATCGTTCTAAACCTGCCAGAATAAGACGTAGATATTATGACATCATCTAAAAACATAACTATTGGCACAGTACAAACTGAGGAAGAGTTGATTCAGATACTGGATTTACAATCAAAGTATCATGTCTCCAACTATTCGAAAGAAGATGTTCCCTGTGATGGCTTTTTAACTGTTAAGCACGATATTCAAATGCTTAGAATAATGAATGCCGCAGCCAGCCAGGTTATTGCCAGGGCAGACGACCGTGTAATTGGATATGCATTGGTAATGCTACCACGATTTGCAGATCTTATTCCGGTATTAAAACCCATGTTTCAAATGTTTGATCAGCTTTATTATCAAGGCAAAAGTTTAAATCAGTACAACTATTATGTTATGGGTCAGATTTGTATTGATGAAAATTATCGCGGTGCAGGTATATTCAGAATGTTATATGATCAACATCGTATTTGTTTTTCAAATCGTTATGATTTTACAATTACGGAAGTGGCATTGAGAAACAAACACTCCATGCGGGCCCATGAAAAAATAGGATTTAGTAAAATACTCACTTACACCGATATTGGTGAAGAATGGAACATCATGCTTTGGAACTGGTCAATGTGATGTTGTAATTGAAAGGCATTTACAATAAAAGCTATTGATGCTGTGGCTGCAAAGCTTTTTTCCTGAAACCAAATTCAATGATCTTGTCAATAAATTCATAAGGCTTATAATTATTGATTGCAGCCTGGTGAAAAATACAGGTTGCAGGTGTCATGCCAGGCAATGAATTCACTTCAATAAACAATACTTCAACATTATTGGTATTGTAGATGCGAACAAATGCATCAATGCGGCAATAGCCCTGCACATTAAGTAATCGCGCTGCTTTTTCGAGTTCAACTTTTACTTTGTCTGAAATTTCCTGATTAATTTTTTTATCACCGGGAAAATAACGTGCCGGTGTTATATTTTGACCCTGGCCGGCAAGAAATTTCTCTTCCAGACTTAATACATCGCCTTCACTCAATGCTTCAGAAGCTTCAAACAACTCATACTTAACATTGCCGTCTTTATCCAGGTGAGTAAGCATACCTCCTGTAATTTCCAGGAAACGGTCTGCATCTTTACGTGAAATCAATTCTTCAATTAAAATCACTTCTTTTAACGGCAACTCTTCCTTTGGCTTAATTTTAAGTTTTGCAGCCATTTCTTCACTGAAATTTTCTGTATCGCGGAAAATCAAATTACAAAATGCATCCAACTCTTCTTCATTTCTAATCATCTTAACCGCACTGCTGCATCCATCGTCAACCGGTTTCGCAATAAAAGGAAACTGCATGTTAGTTCTCAAATCTTTGTAGAATAAATTCTTATCCGCAAGCCAGTCTTTCTTGTACACAAGCATATGTTTAGCTGCATGCATTCCTGATTTCATCAGCAATTCCGTTGTACGGAATTTATCAATGGTAATTTGTGATGATGAAACACCGCTGCCATTATATGGTAATCCAACCCGCTCCAGGTTCTGCTGAGCCTCTCCATCTTCGCCCGGCCTGCCATGCAATGCAATAAAAACAAAGCTGCACAATTGCGACAATTGATCATAAGTGATTTGAACAGGCGCTGCAAGGCTGGAGGAGGAAGAATACTTGGATGTAATACCCTTACACTTCTTAATTATTTCATGAATGAGCGGATGCACTTTCCAATGTTCAATTTTCTCTTTTATATCATCTGCATTATCCTTCAGAAGAATATTAACAGGAATGGTATGCAGAAAATGCTGCTGATTACTACCTGAAACAAATACAGGTAAAGGCTCATATTTTTCAGAAGAAGCCAGCTTTTCATAAATGTTTCTTCCGCTTTCAACAGAAATATGACGCTCACTTGAATATCCGCCCAGCATTACAGCAACTTTTATTTTTTCACCGCTATGCAATCGGTTGGCATCAATTTCATTATCGAGTTTATGCAATAATTGCGGCAGCGATATGATATTTTTAAAGTCGTTTATACGTGCTGCAATTGATGTGCGTATAATGTATGTTAGAAACTGCGAGGGATTTAATCCGATTTCGGCAGCCTGGTGAAAGAAAAATGATGAAGGCAACATTCCCGAAGTTGTATTCGGGTCGTTCAGGTATATTTTATTCTCCTCTGTAATGAACCCATCTATTCGCGCATAAACATTAAAATGCAGGCTGCTGAATAAATGCTCGCAGGCATCAGTAATGGCATTCAATTGATCAGCAGGTAAATCAATGGGTGTAATTTTTCTGCTTAAACCTGGCAGGTATTTGCTGCGGTAATCAAATACCTCTTTTCCCTTTCTTATTTCAGTTGGAGGCAAAGCTACAGGACTACCATCAATGTTTTCGATAACGATACAGCTAAATTCCTTCCCGGTTAAAAATTGTTCAATAAGCACCTCGCTTTCAGAGTCAATTGCATGCAGTTCAAGATTGTTTGCAGTGGTTTGGAAATGGGTGCTGATTTTTTCCAGCAAAACATCTGGATGATAAACCGATTGATTGTTTAACAATACCGGAAGGCCAATACCTTCACGAAGGTCAGCAATTCTTCTAACGAGTTCTGCCTGCTCTTCTTTTGTATGGGCTTTCCAGCTATCAATCGATATTTTTTGAATGAAAAAGCTCCGGTTAACTGCTTCTTCAAATTTTTTAAAGTCATTGGAATTTACAACGCTCACTCCAATACTACTGCCCTGGTTTGCTGACTTTACAACAAATGGAAGCTGAATGGTTTTGATTATTTTTTCAAAAAGCTGCTCACGGTTAAAACTACTATTCACCCAATCGTTCCGTTTGATAGACAAATGACCCGGGACATTAAATCCCATTTGCTGCATCAGTTTTTTTTGCACCGCCTTGTTCATTCCGATAGCAGAACTCATAATACCCGAACCTGAATAAGGTATTCGAAAATACTCTAACATGCCCTGTATCCGTCCATCTTCACCATCGCTGCCATGCAAGCATAAAAATGCAAAGTCAATAAGCCCCGGTAATTCACTGAACTGAACTACCCTGCCCATTGAGCTGATTAGATTTAATTGCTGCTCCTTATTTAAAGCATCAATTTGCTCTGCATAAACCTGGTATTCATTAGGTGATGCAGGAATAGCTGCGGTATCGGGATAAAAGTCCCGAATGGAACCTTTATAAATGTAAGGCCAGTTAATGAGCAGTAAGTTGCCAAAACTGTCAACAAAAAATGGTACAGGTTCAAATAATGATTTATTGAGGTTATCGTAAACCGTACGTCCACCTGCAAAAGAAATTTCACGCTCACGTGATGAGCCTCCGAAGAATATACCTACTTTTAATTTCATAGAATTAATAACTACTGAAGAAGGTTGAAATTGATAAATAAATAACACTTCAACAGTTAGCGAAACATGATGCGAAATTAATAATTAGGATTTGCAGCAAAAGCCCGCCTTGCTAAATTACTAACAACGATGGATGCTTATAATGTTTAAAAAGCTTCCTGCATTCCGAAATAGATACCGCTTGAATTATCCAGTCCGGCAGCAATATCAACGGTAAGGTTAATACGTGCTGCTTTGTCCACCTTTAGCCTGAAACCAACACCGGCTGCCGGAGCCACATCATGAAACAACCCTTCAGAGGTACTTTCAGCAAAAGTTGTGTTAATAAAAGCAACACCTCCAAATAACTCATCAGCTGAAAGAGGAAACCTGAATTCGCACTCATTATACCACATACTTAATCCTCTGTACCGGCCTTGTATGTAGCCACGTCCTCCTCTGTTGAAGGTATCCCAACCAATTGAAGGGAGGGCCAGGTAGGGTACATTACCGGATACTACAAATGTTCCATTCGACCAGAATGCAAGAACTTTAGAAGGTCTTTGGTTACTAAGTGAAAGATAATACCTAAGATCAAACATAGCTAAGGTGCTTTCACGAGTACTGCGCGAAACTTTTGGATTAATCCGAAATGTTAAAGACGCATAATAACCATTAAACTGATTATCGATATTGTCACTGTCATCAGTAAGTACATCAAGGTTAAACCCAGCCGTATAATAGTTGTCAGGGTCAAACTCCTTTTTTTTAGAATATGCATAATGATTCGTAATATAAAAAGCATCACTGAGTGTATCGGTATTTAATTTTTCATCAACAATTTTAAAGTGCTGATCGTATGCTATACCGCCTCCAACATATATTTTTGTGTCAGATATTTTTCTCACAACATCCTGGTAAATTCTCAGGTAGTTAAACTTCATAGGCTCGGCAAGCGGTGGTTCATTTTGCGGCAAATTATTTAAGGCTAATAAAAATTCATTACCACCGCTGTTATTCACTCCTAAGCCGTAAGTTGGTTGGTTAAAAAACATCATACGCCAGTCGCCCTGCAAAAACCAGTTATTATCTTTTGTAAAAATTTTGCTGCGCGCATTAATGATAAACTGCTTTTTAGTAGTTAGTTGAAAATTAAGCAGACCAGTTGATAATTTTGTAGGTGAAGCAGCTAACAATTTAGAAACACTTATTACGCCACCAATTAAAAAACCATTGGCAGGTGCATACCCGATTACCGGCAGGATAGAAATATAATTTTTCTTAACTACCAATTCGGACGACCGCTTTGCCGTAGTATCATTTCTCCATTTTTTAACTACATCAGGAAAATCTCTTAATTCAGTTTGTGCATAAATATTGCCGGAAATGAATAAGGTTAAAGAAATAAAAAGTATGAGAATCTTTTTTAGTTCCATAAAGTAGTCCGCTTAGGGTCTCAATTGCGCAAGCGAATTACTTATTTTTTTTTAACCAGAGAAAAATAATCAGTAACTAAATTTTTTGGAGTGTCTTATACCTTCAATTTCGACAGATAAATAATAAATTCCATGAGCTAACCTTCCCGGGTTAAATTGATTCACAGTGCTCAATGTTATAACACTTTGATAAATCAGCAATCCGGAATTATTATAAAGCTTCAGGTTTGCTGTTTGTGCACTTGACGGAGTTAATAAAAAACTGATGCCAGTTTCATCGGCAACCACATTCAGTTGCTGTGAACAATTATCCATCTTCAATGATTTCCAGCTTGTATATTTATTGTTTCCATTATTATCAACCTGCTTGATTCTATAATAACTTAAACCGATTGCTGGCAAATGGTCTATAAAACTGTATGAATTGCCTGATAAAGAATTCCCTTTAGCATCAATAACAGCTAATTGCGTAAACTCAACAAGGTTTGGCGTTTTTTCAATTACAAAGTAATCATTGTTCGGTTCGCTGCTTGTTGTCCATGTTATAATGGCATTTTGATCTTTTCGTTTTACATCATAGGATAAATACTCAACCGGTAAAGGGTTTAATCCATTGATTGAGGCTAATGTATAAGTTCCGTATATGGTAGATGCTAAAGAAGAGGTGATAGTGCCTGCTGTATTATTACCGTTTGTAGCCGCATTGCCATGATCTAACCATGTAGCTGTAGCAATGTTGAACCGGGCTACACGCAAATCCAATAAAGAGGTAACTCCACAACTGAAATTATCCCAGGTTAAATCAACCTGCCTGCTTGAAGTACCGCTCAGCTGATTAAGATTCCAGTATTCGCAATAACTTATATGGTCAAGTGTTGGAGCAAGATTGGTTCCAAATACATGCGGATCGGTATAAAAATACTCAGCACTATAGGTATCGCTTGAAGCAGATGCATTTACTCCTATTGGCTGAACATTGTAACCTTTGCCAACAGGGAAAGTGAAGGCTGCAGTTCCAATTTTATTACAAGGCCCATGAACAAAGCTTGTATTATTGAAGTTAGTTGCAGTTGCATTTATTCCGAATGTTATCACCGAAGCACCAGTAAAAAAACGGCCCTGTAAAAAGTCCAGGTTATTATCAACTGTAAATGATTTATTAACTGTTACATCATTAGCTGATTTATTTATTTCGAGATTATATACTGATAAAATTCCTGATGCTGCTTGAATAGTTTGACTATTACCACCAGCAAGAGTAATCTTTCGCTGATTTGAGGCTCCATATGATAGTGTACCATTAATAGTTAAATCACCTTCAATAGTAAAGTTGTCACCAAAATGAGTTAGAGTGCCACTAGCATTTATGACGAGGTTACCTTTTAATAACAGCGATGCAAGTGTTATATTGTTTTGCATGCTGATTGGATTCGTTGCACCTGCATTAATCAGCATATTTCCATAAATAGTACAATTTGATGTTGCACTAAAATTAGAACCCACTGTATTAGCATTGTAAATAGTGGCAGTTGCATTTTCCATTATAAAATTGGGATAATACATGCCGGCAGTTAACATGCTTGGATTTACTGCACTTGTTTTTCTTAATATCCAATTGGCTGTTGCTGGAATTGTAATTATTCCGCCCTGATAATTGGACTGATAAAAAGCATTTGTTGAACCACGTGTTTTAATAAATGTTCCTGTTGAGCCCAGTTTCCATGTTGAACCGGCAATCCAGTTAATATATCCTAATGTAAATGGTGTTGGGCCTGAGTTTAATGAATCCATCAATGTACCGTCAACGTTAATATCAGTTAATGGTCCATTATTGAAAAATACATATCCGTCATTGATATTCAATTGGCCTCCTGTATTAATAAATACTTCATCAATCATGTAATTGCAATTTTGAAATGCATAATTGGTTGCATCAATTACTACAGTATGTCCGTTCCGTATCGAAATTGTTTTTGCTGCATAGGTTGGGCTTGTATCAGCAGGCATCCAGTTGACGTTATCGGGTGAATATTCCCAAATAGTTTTATCACGCCATTTACCTGAATTAATAGTCCGATAATATCCATTTGAATTAGCATTAACTACAATTTCATCAATCCTTGAAATTGCCGTACTGAATATACTTGCACCTGATACGCTAATATCACTGGTCATTACCCAACGTAAATAAACAGAAGGCTGGTTTTCACAAGTTACCGGTAACGGAATAAAATTAATAATTCCTGTGGGGGCAGTTAAACTGCTGTTTAAGGTTATTGCAGTTGCCCCGGGTAAATCAATGTACGTTCCTCCTGCTCCTACTTTGTATTGAACTTTAAAGTCCCTGGGTCCGTTTGTCGGGCTTACTTGTTTTGAACTAACATCTACATTATAGCATCCAATAGTTGAAAACTCAATTTC
>JBGARN010000062.1:0-25152 GCA_044230205.1 Bacteroidia bacterium | reverse complement strand
TGTTTGATGTTAACCTTTGGTTTTAAATTGAATTAGTTGTTGTAGTTATAACAATTTTAAAAACTGCATTTAAAATGCTTAACGATAGAAGTGTTGCATAAATAAAAGGCCGAAATTATTAAAAACAAATTATATAGGTTCCCTCAATTCACTTCTTATTGTTTTCGAAAATCTGCTGATAGGTAACCATATTAAGAACTAATTGGTAAAAATCATTTTGCCAGTTGAATTGATGATTCCATAACAAGGTCATCAACTGAAACAAACCGGCTGATCGGACCAAAGTATTCTTCAAGATTTTCTGCGCGCAATTTGTCTCGCACTTCAGCTCGCGCTTCAGCAATTTTAAGGTTAATTCCTTTTGATTTTAAATCAGTATAAAGTTGTTTTAATAATCTTGCTCCGGCAATGTCAATTCGGGGTGTAGAATTCATATCAATCAATACGGTTTTAATAGTCCGATCTGATTTATTAATTCTTGACATGATCTCTTCGCGTATATAATCAACATTAAAATAAAGCAGGGATGCTTCAACTCTAACGATTATAACGCCAGGAATTACTTCATTGTCAGGATGCCTTTGTGAATCTGAATAACGTTTTGTCCCGGGTATTCTTCCTAAAAAAGCAACATTTGGCCTTGATGCTGCTTTAATGAATAATAGGATAGTTACCAATGCAGCTAATAATACTCCTTTTAAGATTCCAAAAAGTACTACTCCAAACAAAGCAACCATTGCAATTGCAAACTCTTTTTTATCAATAAGGAATAGGTGCTTTAGTTCTTTATAATCAAATAATCCTCTAATGGCTACCAACACAATAGCAGCAAGTATTACCATTGGTAAGTTGGCAAGCAGGCCGGTTAAAAACAATAAGCATACAGCAATAGTTGCCGAGGCAAAAATCAGCGCCATTGGTGTTTTAGCCCCTGCAGTATCATTTACTGCTGATTGCGACAAACCGCCTGCCACAGGGTAACCTTGTCCGAATGCTACTGCTCCATTAGCTACACCAAGTGCCAGCAATTCCTGGCGTGAATCAATTTCATATCCATTTTTTTGAGCCAGGCTTCTTGCTGCTGAAACACTTTCAATGTAGGATAATAGGAAGCAGGCAAGAGCAAGAGGAATTACTCCATCAACATCTTTAACTTTTAACGATGGCAAGCGAAATGAGGGTAACCCTTCCGGCAATAGCCCAACAGTTTTAAAACCCGTTGTGCCTAATGAAGTCGTGGAAATGAGAATAATTGAAACTATTACTACAAGCAGCGCTACCGGCTTGCCGGGCAATATTTTTTCTCCGATTATTAGAAGAACTATGGCTGCGAGTCCAAAAATAAAAACGCCAGGATTGGTATCAGGCAGTTGAATTATAATTGCCTTTATCCGTTCGAAAAAATGTTCGCCACCACCGGGGATACCAAATAATTTTGGCAATTGCGTTAAACCTATCGTTAAGCATGCTCCTGCTTTAAAACCAACCAATACAGTTTCGCTGATAAAATTTATTATACCACTTAAACGCAGTATATAGGCAAGTATTGATAATACAGCAAACACTAACGCTGTAAGCGAAGCAATATCAGCCCAGCGCTGTACATCTCCATTCGCCATACCTGCAATTGTTGTTCCTATAAGTAATGATATGGCAGAAGTTGGGCCTATTGCAAGTTGTTTACTGCTGCCTAACAGCGCATAAAAAAATCCGCCAATAAGATAACCGTAAATTCCATATGCTGGTGGTAATCCCGCAAGTGTAGCATATGCCAGCGAAACGGGAATGCCATAAGCAGCTAGTGTAATGCCAGCAACCAGATCTTTTCTGAATATTTTTGAATTATAACCTTTGAACCATTCAGCCGGAGGAAAGATCATTTTTAACTTCATGATTCTTTATGCTAAAAGATGAAGAGGGCTTACTTTTCTGCCAGCAGTGTTTTTTTTATTTGCTGCAGTTCGGCTAATTTTTCTTTGCTCACTTTCGGATATTCCAGATCCATTTCGTCTAAGGCATGTATAATGGCAGAAGCAATGGCAATACGGGCATATGATTTATTATCTGCAGGGATTACATACCAAGGTGATTTTTCAGTTGATGTATTTTTTATCATCTCTTCGTAGGCTTTCATATAATCATTCCAGTAGTTGCGTTCACGTGCATCAGCAGCACTGAACTTCCAGTTTTTGTCAGGATTATCTACACGTTCGATAAAGCGTTTTTTCTGTTCGTCTTTCGATACATTAAGAAAGAACTTGATAACAATGGTTCCGTTCCGGGTTAAATACTTTTCAAAATTGCGAATGTCTTTGTATCGCTCATCCCAAATATTTTTAGTAATAAACTTTTCAGGTAGTTTTTGAGACTTTAAAATATGTTCATGAACACGCACCACTAATACTTCTTCATAGTAAGAGCGGTTAAATATTCCGATGCGGCCACGCTCCGGTAAATGTTTCTGGCAGCGCCACATAAAATCATGGTCCAAATCTTCTGAACTGGGTGCTTTAAATGATGATACCTGGCAACCCTGAGGATTTACCCCTGACATAACATGTTTTATAGCACCATCTTTACCGGCTGCATCCATTGCCTGAAAAATCAGCAACAGTGACCATTTATCCTGTGCATATAATATATCCTGTAAAGTTGCCAGTGCACTTACACCAATTTGCAATGTTTGTTTAACAAGCGGTTTATCTTCAGGTCCCAGGTTAAATTTTGCTTCTGTTTCATAATCCTTTAATTTAAATCCGGCACCATCACCTACACAAAAGTTCTTTGAAAACTTGCCGGCACGTGAAATGATTTCTTTTTTACTTAGTTTGCCTAATTCAAACAAGCGCTCGCCTGTTGATTCCTTACTTCTTTTTTTCAGTGTTGCCATAAATAATGAGTGTTTGATAAGTTATAATGTTATTTAAATTGTAAGTGAGTTATGATTGAAATTCGCTGTAATTATATTACCAGCAAAGTAAAAGTAGCTAAATAATAGTTGTCATAAGAAGCAATGTATCAATAAAAAATTTTGGCATGTTTGTATTAATTTATTGTAAATGTAAAGGTTGTTTATTTTAATTTACATCATGTCGCAATTGCAATTAACTAGTTTCAAATAATTACATTTTTTAAAATTCAATTTACAGCTTAAGAATTTTTAAAAATTTACAATTGCAATATGAGGCATGTCATTTCTTTTAATGAAATTGTTTAATTAATCTTAAAGATTATGGAACCATCTAAGTCAAGTATTTTCGATTACAAATTCAGCCTGATTGTTGATTTGCTGATCCGTTTAGCGGTGCTTTACTTATTAATCAGCTGGTGCTTTGGTTTGCTGCGGCCATTTTTCGAAATACTTATCTGGGGATCTATTATTTCAATTGCAGTATATCCTGCTTACCATAAATTGGTTTTGCTTTTAAGGGGCAAAAAAATTATAGCATCATTGATAGTTACTTTGCTTATGCTTAGTGTTTTGATTATACCAAGTTGGCTTGTAACCGAATCTTTAATTAATGGAATTGATTTTATCCGACACTCCTATCGCGAAGGACAGCCATTCATACCTCCTCCCGGAGCTACAACAAAAGACTGGCCTGTTTTCTTAAAACCTGTTGTTGATATCTGGCAACTTGCATCAACTAATCTGGAAGGTTTACTCGTTAAATACAGGGATCAATTGAAAGAAGTGGGAAGCGTAATGTTAGGCTTGTTTGCCGGTTTTGGTAAAGGTGTTGCCATGTTCCTGGCATCAATAATTTTATCAGGCGTGCTTTTAAATTATTCTGATGATCTTGCTGAATCTGCCGCTAAAATTTTTCAGAAGTTATCGGGCGACAGAGATGAAACCTTTGCAGCTGTTACTGTTAATACCGTTAGAAGTGTTGTTAAAGGCATTCTTGGTGTTGCTGTAATTCAGGCTGGTCTTGCCGGAATTGGTTTTTTTGTGGCAGGCATTCCCTTTGCAGGTTTTTGGACCGTGTTATGTTTAGTGCTGGCAATAGTGCAGGTTGGCTCCGGACCAGTAGTGATACCAATTGTAATATATACTTTTTCAACTGCTGATACATTAACTGCTGTTTTACTTGCTATTTGGATGGGACTTGTATTGGTTTCGGATAATGTTTTAAAACCTTTGCTTTTAGGCCGGGGTGTCTCAGTTCCAATGCTGGTAGTATTTTTAGGAGCTATTGGCGGATTTATTACTACCGGTTTTTTAGGATTATTTATTGGAGCTGTTGTACTCTCTATTGGGTACAAGCTTTTTATTGAATGGAAAAATGAACCTAATGTATAATAAGAACCTATACGGAAGAGGTTAAAATAAAACCTTATCAATTTATCCGGTTAATTTAAATAGCTGCTGATATTCAGGTTTTGAAGGATTAAGCCTGCGTAAAACATTAATGCAATTCATTGCTTTTTTTGAATTGCCTGTTTTCAGATAAAAAAAGGCTGCTCCATAATTGAGTTGTTCTGATAGCGGGTATTTTTGCAATCCTTCATTAAAAATCTGTTCGGCTTTTTTACTATCGTTTTGCTGTTGAAGATATAAGCCATAATTGTAGTAAAGCTGATCGTTATCAAGTTTTAACCGGTATGCTTTTTCAAAAAAACGTAGTGCCTCTGTTTTATTTCCTGTTTCAGCATAAATTAATGCAAGGTTATAGGATGCGCGTGGATTGGAAGGATCGGTATGGTATGCATCAAGCAAAATGTCTGTTGCCTTGGTGTTATTTCCGGAAGTATTGTAAAGACTTGCAAGGTTAAAACGTGCAAGGTTAGCCATACTGTCAATCTTAATAGTGCGTTTATAGTAATGCTCAGCTTTAGCCACATCGCCCTGCTGGTAATAGTAATCAGCCAGCATCAGGCTGCCAGTGGTGTAATCGGCCTGTAAATGCATAAAATTTTTCAATTCATCATTTACAGTTGGCGGAATAGAAACAGCATTTGTACCTGACATAGCACGTGCTGCCGAAACCCGAACACCTCTGACAGGATCATTTAATAATGGAGCAAGATCATTGGCAGCATTGCCACCCAGTAAATTTCCAAGTGCCACTGCCGATTGTTGCCTTACTAATGCACTTGAATCATTCAGATATTTTTTAATGGTAGCTATACTTTCACTTGAACTTAGGTCGCCTAAATAGTTTATTGCAGTTGCACGTATAAGGTTGGTTACTGCAGTATCGCCAGCTAACTTTTTCAAGTGCTGTACTGCATTTGCATCAAGTTGGCTACCCGGTATTAAATCATCGCTGTAATGATAATTACGATTGGCACCATACCATTTAACTACTTGCGCTTCAGCCCAATTTGCATTTTGGTTACTATGACAATTATTGCATGCGTTTGGTGTATTATATTTTACTGACTGATCGGGGCGTGGAATTCGCATACTATGATCCCGCCTTACATCTGCGCCCATGTAGGTTCGTGTAGGCATATGACAATTGATGCATTGCGCGCCTTCGGATCCTGCTTTGTGAAAATGATGCTGCGGATTATCATAATCAGTTGTATGACATTGCAGGCAAAGCTGGTTGCCATTGAATTTGATTTTACCACTGTGAGGATTATGACAATTGCTGCATTTAACTCCGCGGTGAAACATTTTACTCTGCAGAAACGAACCGAATTCATAATTTTCATTTCTAAACTGGCCATCTGCAAAATAGTTTTCTGTTGTTGGCATCTCAACAACGAAATTATCCAGCACTTCATGGCTGAAAACAGGGTGCTCTGAAATTTCTATCCTGCGTGAGTGACATGGTGCACATGTGTTGATTTCATCAGCATTACTTGTATTTTTTGCATCAAGCAGGTACGATCCTTTAACCTTTGTTCCTTCCTTATACGCAGAATTAATATAAGTGATATGGTTCTTCCCCATGCCATGGCAACTTTCGCAGCTAACTGTTAGGTGTGCATAAGTGGTATTGTAGCTGTCATTAATTTCATCATAGCCTTTCTTAAGACCGGTTGAGTGACAATATGCACACATGGAATTCCAATTTTGCGATTGATGCGTCCAATGTTGCCAGTCGCGATAATTAATTTGTTCATCAGGATACTGGTGATACCACTTTTTAGTTTTAACATTAAAAGACTGACGCGGTACCTGCATTCTTCCGCCCGGAAATTCAACCAGGTATTGCTGCAGCGGATAGTATCCGAAAGTATATTTTACTTCGTAATCATGATTAATGCCATCATCACCTTGAGTATTGATAAAATATTTACCATCCTTTTTAAAAAAAGTGGAGGTTACTCCATCAGCTTTAAGAATTTCATTATTAAAATTTCCGACAACTGTTGAATCATTTGCCACCATCATTGCTTTAAAATGATCTGATTTTTTCCAGTCACCTGATTCATTGGGATGGCAGCTGTAGCAGGCATCGGGGCCGGTGAAGGAGTTAGTACTGTCATTAAGCACTAAAGTGGATTTGCTTTCATTGTTCCACTTACAGGACGAAAAACTTAAAGTAAATACAACTGCAACTGCAGCTGAAAAAAAAATCAGGAAAAGAAGTTGTTGCCTTTTCATACTGTGGTAAATATATACGCTGCATGAAATAGTATTACATGCTATAGATAAAAAAAACGGCCATCATTGCTGACAGCCGTTTATTGTAACTAAACTTGTTATTAATGGTGATGTGGTTTGGTGCGGTCAATTTCGCCAATAAAAGGAATGGCATTTTGAATTTCGCTGCGCACTGCTGTTTGAAGGTATGACTCAAGCTGAATAAACTTTGCAGCATTTAAGCCCCCTGTTATTTTTTTACATTTCTCATAATATTTAGCAAGCAGCTTTTCATAATCAGCACTATTTTTTAGGGCCGCTTTGGCTATCTGATCAGCTTTTGCATCATCAAGTGTTGCAAAATTCTTCGCATAATCATTAATGAGCTGAATTCGTTGCTGGCCTAAAAGTTTTCTTTCTTTTTCATATTCATCATACATAGCCCAAAATGGCACTGTTTGCGCACTGTCCAGCGTCATGTATTGTATAACAAGTTCCTTTTTTGATTTACCGTAAGCGGCCTGAATAATATCCACATCTTCTTTCATGGTGGATTGCGCCATTGCGCTTGTTGAAACTGCAATAGCAAGCAGAATAAGTAGTTTTCTCATAGTATAAATTGTTTTTAAGTGTAATCGGGTACAAAGGAATATCTTATATGCAAATTTGCAAATTATAAATTACGCGCTGAATGTGGCCTTTAACGTGCTTTATAAGGGATACCAACCGTTAAGTACTTTTAATTTGTGGATTATTAAGCGTCCCAATACTGCTTATCATTAAACATTTATTTAATTTGGTTTCATTTTCAATTCCAGGTTTTCAGAATTGAAATCCGGTAAACGAAATAAGCAACACCTTATGCACCTGCTTACAAAACATATTGCAAAAATTATTTTACTGATAGCAATATTTAGTAATGCCGGTGCACAGGATAATAATTACTGGGCACAGCAATATGGTAACGTATCTACCCTGTTAGGGGGTGCTGTAACAGGAAGTTATAATGATAATGGAAGCCTGTATTATAACCCTGCAACGCTTGCATTTGCCGATACAATTAAGATTACCCTGTCAGCTGCATTGTACCAGTCGAACATCACAAGGGTTACCAATGCTACTGCTGATGACACTTCGAATAACAACTACTATTTTAAACGCTACCCGATTACCTTTTACCCTGTAATCAAGCTAAATAGTAAGTCACGCCTTGGTTTTATTTTTATATGGCGTATCAATTCAAGCTACAAACTGCATGACTACCGCAATGAATTTAAAGACATAACCGGTACGGGAACTCTGAATAAGTTTATAGCATCATTCGATTATCAAAATATACTGGAAGAAAGCTGGTATGGACTTTCCTATTCGCTTACAATAAGCAATCGATCATCGTTGGGATTGGCACTTTATGGTACCTATCGTTACCAGGATTTAATTTACCGATATTCTGCCGATGCTTTGATGAATGACAGTAATAATAAATACCTGACAACCGATATTTCGCATTACCTGAATTACAGTTTGTACAAGGGGTTGGTAAAGGCAGGTTATTATTATGCAGGCGATGGCTGGTCTGCAGGATGTGCTATTACCTTGCCTTCCTTTTATGTATTGTCCTACTCACGCTCATCATCGCGGTTTTATTTCAGCGGTTGGGCGCCATATATTGCTAATGATACTTTAGGAGATTTACTAATTAGTGATGAGCAGCGAAACCAAAAACTTAATTTTAAATATCCGGGTTCAATAAGCTTAGGGTTTAAATACAAATTCCCGAAGTACACTATTTATTTTACAACAGAAATCTATCAGTCGTTTTCAGCCTATAACCTGATTAAGCTTGAAGAAACTGCCAATACATTTCCTGAAAACTATCGGGGTGTTTCAGATTTAATTTTAAATGCACAAACAGCTACGCGAAGTTTTGCCAATGTTGGTGCAGGTATTCAGCTTAAACTAAAAAGTAATAAAGAACTTATTGTGGGGTTCTGCACCGATTTTAACAGCCTGCCCAAATCATTCGATCCAAAAGGTTTCAATATTTCCAATGGAAGAGCCAATTTATTTCATGCAACGGCTGGTATGGATGTGAGAATACGACAGGTAAAAATTAATGGAGGTATTAAACTCTCCTACGGTGTTTCTAAAAATCAGCCGCAGCTGGTGGATATGGAAACAGCTTCAGTAAACAACAGGCTTATTGGCTATATCAGTAATAATTCCAATTACCAGTTTTATGCATTAAACTTATTGTTGGGATTCAATTTTTAATGGTAAACGATAATTCAAATAAAAGAACATTATGAAAATAAATTACAAGTCGGTTATTGTTGCTTTAGTGCTGGCGCTATCAACCAATTATTCAAATGCACAGGTATTAATTTCACTCTTATTGGGTGATAAACTTAATTCTGACAAACTGGAATTTGGTTTGGACGGTGGTATTAACTATCTCACAATGACCAACACAAAAAATGCAAAGTTCATGTTTGACTGGAATCTCGGTTTTTATTTTGATTTCAAGCTTAAAGACAAACTCTTTATTCATACCGGGGTACTTGTAAAATCAAAAATGGGAGCCAAAAACCTTGATCCGTATCCGCTTGGCAATCCCAACCTCGATACTCTATTTACAGGTGCTTCACTGGAACGTAAGATAAATTACTTCAATGTGCCCGGTTTAGTAAGGTATCGCCCATTCGGCTATTTTCATGTTGAAGGCGGTATTCAGGCAGGTTTGCGATATACCGGTTTCGATTTGTTTACCAATTCAGTAAACGATGATGACCTGATTTATAAAAATGATATAAAAGATGATTTTACAAGGCTTGATTTCGGATTTGTTGGCGGGGTTGGATATAAGTTTTCAAAAGGTAAGGGAATGACGTTAGGTGTTAAATATTATTATGGTGTAGTGGATGTAAATAAGGCTGATGAGGGCAGCCAGTACAATAATGCCTTATATATAAACGCATCTATTGCGATCGGCAAAGGTAAAGCACAAGCTAAAGCTGCTGAAAAGAATTCGAAGCAATAGGCTTTAAAAATACCCGGATGTTATTTTTTAAACAATCTTTCATATCCGGCCTTTTGCTTTTTATCGATTATTAATTTTGCAGCACTAATTGTATTCCGGTTGATCATAAAATCCACTATAGAAAAAGTACTTGAGTCGGCTCGCATTGAAGAGGTGGTAGGCGATTTTGTAAACCTGAAAAAACGCGGGGCTAACCTGCTCGGGCTTTGTCCGTTTCATCATGAAAAAACACCATCATTTACGGTTTCTCCCGCCAAGGGCATTTACAAGTGTTTTGGCTGCGGGAAAGCAGGCGATAGTGTTGGTTTTATCATGGAGCATGAGCATTACACTTATCCCGATGCTATAAAATACCTGGCACGTAAATACCAGGTTGAAATTGAGGAAACGGCTCAGACGGATGAAGACAAGATTGCAGAAAATGAAAGAGAGAGCTTATATGTGGTAAGCACCTTTGCGCAAAAGTTTTATACCGATTATCTGAACAATACTGAAGAAGGAAAGTCAATTGGCAAAACCTATTTCAGCGAGCGGGGTTTTACTGAAAATGTTATTGAAAAATTTCAACTGGGATTTGCACCTACTGCATGGAGCAAACTGACGGAAACCGCTTTGCAAAATCAATTTAAGCTGCAGCATCTTGAAAAAACCGGGTTAACTATTGTTAAGGATAACAAGCAATATGATCGTTTCAGGGGGCGTGTAATTTTTCCAATTCATAATTTAACCGGGCGTGTAATTGCTTTTGGTGCGCGCATTTTAAAAACAGAGCCCAATCAGCCCAAATATGTAAACTCACCCGAAAGTGATATTTACAGTAAAAGCAAAATTTTATACGGAATTTATTTTGCAAAAAAAGCCATCACACAAAATGATGAATGCTACTTGTGCGAAGGATACACAGATGTAATTTCATTACACCAGGCCGGAATTGAAAATGTAGTTGCATCAAGCGGCACATCGCTTACGGTGGAACAGATAAAACTGATAGGCCGCTATACAAAAAATGTAACGGTGCTATATGATGGCGATGCTGCAGGTATAAAGGCTTCGCTGCGAGGAATTGACCTGATCCTTGAAGAAGGTTTGAATGTGCGGGTTGTATTATTTCCTGATGGTGATGATCCTGATTCTTTTTCGAAAAAAGTTTCAACGGAAGAGCTGAAGATTTTTCTGAATGAAAATTCTAAAGACTTTATTCTTTTTAAAACATCGCTGTTACTAGGCGATGTTGGTAACGATCCTATCGGTAAAGCAAAACTGATTCGGGATATTGTTGAAAGCATTGCTAAAATTCCTGATGCTATTATACGAAGCACTTACACCAAGCAATGTGCTGCATTGATGGATATAAGTGAGCAGGTGCTGATTAGTGAAACCAATAAAATACGCAGAAAAGATTTCAGCAGGAAAACAGAAACTGAAACACAGGAAGATTTTTTTGAAGAAATAATCAAGCCGCAGGAGCAGGAAAGTGTGCAGGATGGTAGTTATTACCAGGAACAGGAAATTATCCGGTTACTGTTAAATTACAGTGAGCATGAAATAACAGTACCTGCAGCTAATGAAGAAGCAATGCGAACAGCACCGGTAAAGTCATTTATGAAAAATGAACTGGAGCTTGATGGCATTAAGTTCGAGAATGAAATGTTTGCAACAATGTTTGCCGCATTTGATGCATTGGAAACAGATATGAAAACCAACAGGAATTATTTCCTGAATCATGAAAATGCTGAAATAAGAAATAAGGCAGGCGAGTTGATTTCTGAAAAATATGAGTTAAGCGAACACTGGGGTGCACGTGGTATTTTTGTTCCGAAAAAAGATGACAACCTGCGCAAAAGTGTATTGGAAGCCATTTATCACCTGAAGAAAAAGTGCATCATGAAAATGATTGTGGACAAAGACCTTGAAATTAAAACAGCATTTGAAACCAATGGAGATTTTGAACAACTGATGGAAGACAAAAAGTTCCTGATTGATTTAGGAAAAGAAATCAATGGATTTTTTGGAACTGTTATTTCGCATTGATATTCTTCCGGTTCTTTTTTACACCGCAATTTTTCCTGCAATTGTTTGCATTACCTTCAAATCATAACTTTTTTGCTTTATCTCCCTTTAATCATTTTCAGCATATTAATTTCCATTTCATCCAGGTGGCGATAACGTCCGCGGGGTAAATCTCTTTTAGTAAGTCCTGCATAATAAGTGCGGTCGAGTTTTACCACCATATAACCGAGGTGCTCGAAAATTCTCCGTACAATTCTGTTACGACCCGAGTGAAGTGTAACGCCCACTATACGTTTGCTGTTGGCTGCCTCATCAAATGCAATATCATCTACCTGCATAAATCCATCTTCAAGTTCAAATCCCTTGGCAATGGTTTGCATATCACCGGGCTTCAGGTTTTTATTCAGTTCAACCATATACACTTTTTTAATGTTGGTTGAAGGATGTGTTAGCTTATCGGCCATTTCGCCATCATTGGTAAACAGCAGTAAGCCGGTAGTATTGCGGTCTAGCCGTCCAACAGGGTATATACGCTCCTTGCATGCACTTGCTACCAGTTCCATAACCGTTTTTCGCTGTTGCGGATCGTCAGTGGTGGTTATGTAATCTTTAGGTTTGTTCAGCAGAACATAAACCATTCGCTCGTTTTTCATTCGGGTTCCGTTGTAGCGGATATCGTCAGTTGGCTTAACCTTTGTACCCAGCGTGGTAACAACTTCACCATTTACAGTTACCAGGCCTGCAGTAATAAATTCATCAGCTTCCCTGCGTGAGCATATTCCTGAGTTGGAAATATATTTATTGAGGCGAATGAGCCCGTCATCGGTTTTTGATTCCTTGTTGCGTTTTTTACTGAATGATTTTCTTTCATAGCTCCTTCTTTCAGCAAATTCACCAGTGCCAGTTTCATTTGAGAATTTTTTATCAGTTGTTTTTTTGAAAGATTTGCCTTCACTATCTCCGTAAAAATCTTTTTTGCTTTTGTAAGCGGAAGGCCTGTCAAATGTACGACCGGGTTTATCGCCATCACCAAAGCGCTCTGTATTTTTTCGGAAAGGTCTTTCTTCTCTGTCGCCTGCAGCTCTTTTACCTCTGAAGGATGACGGCCTTCCTGAAGATGGTCGTTCTCTGCGCTCGCCATCACCAAAGCTCCCAGTATTTTTTCGGAAAGGTCTTTCTTCTCTGTCGTTTGAATCTCTTTTACCTCTGAAGGATGTCGGTCTTCCTGATGATCGTTCTCTGCGCTCGCCATCACCAAAGCCTCCTGTATTTTTCCGGAATGGTCTTTCTGCTCTGTCGCCTGTTGCTCTTTTACCTCTATAGGATGATGGCCTTTCAGAAGATGATCGTTCCTCACGCCCGCCATCGCGAGTGCCCTCAGAACGTTTATGGAAGGGTTTTTCTTCGCCTGCTTCAAATGGCTTTTTTCTTTTAAAGGGTGCACTGCCGGGGCCTGTACGGTCGCCTTTTTGCGAAAAGTCTTTTCTGCGAGGCCTTTCACTATCATCACTATCCTTCTTCTTAAAGTAGGATGAACTCCCTGCCGGTCTTTCATCCCTGCGGTTATTGCTTTTGCCTCTGCCTTTAAAGTTGTTGTTGTTTCTCCTGATTGCCATTGAATATTTTTTTGCGAAGATAGTCTAATGATTTCAAATGGGTTTTTATCAATAAAAAAGCGCGGAATCGTTCAAACCCGCGCTTAAATTTTTTGTGGTTGCTGATCAGCTATTGAATGGCAAAATGTGCCTCAATATGATATTTGATTTTTATTTTCTGAAAGTCAATACCTTCATTAGCTGTTGATGAAGCATCCATTGCAACATTAGACATCATCATGTTTCTTTCCATATATGGAGCAATATTACCTGTATCGTCCACTTCATGGATAAATATAACCGGGCCGGCTTTTTCACCAATACTCTCACACAGGTATTGTGCTTTGGCTTTGGCGGCCTGCAGCGCTTTTATTTTTACTTCTTTCCGGAAATCCTCCATTTTA
The DNA here is from genome assembly GCA_044230205.1 of Bacteroidia bacterium. Classification (GTDB taxonomy): domain Bacteria; phylum Bacteroidota; class Bacteroidia; order AKYH767-A; family OLB10; genus JAEUTH01. The sequence goes on along the minus strand of JBGARN010000062.1, from coordinate 11,562 downwards.
CTATGTGTTGTTTTGCTTATGAACATGTTTTTAGTAGCATTATCATCAAGCTTGTTAACCAGCTTATCAATATCAGCTGCATTGCTGAATTTAATAATGTAGGTAGTTGATGCCATTAAATCGGGTTGTTCTTTTTTTTGCTTACGCCAATACCAGTACGACTGGTCAAAACCTGTCATGTTCTGAATGAAAATACGGTCTTTGGTTATACCTGCTTTTGCGCATCGGTCAAGGAAGTCCTTCTGAATATTATCAATGTTGATTTTTTCTTTCGATTTGTTGTAATATTCCTGTAATGTAAAATTTACGTATAGCTCATCAGGTACTACTTCCATTTCGGCTGTACCCGTTACTTCAATTTTTTTCACTTTGCTTTTTTCATCAGTTGTTGTTTGCGCTATGGCAACAGCGCTTACTGAAATAAAAAATAATGCAGCACCAATTAATTTTAAGAGTTTCATTTTGTTTTCAATTTATTGTTTTAAGAATTATTAGTTGTATGATTTAATCCGGCATCGGGTAAAATGCATCTTCAATATGATTGATGCTGATACCTTTATTATTGATGATGATAGCTACTGCATCAAACCGGACTTCATTATTTAAATGATTGGATTGTATATAATAATCAGCAGCTTCAATCATCAGTTTTTGCTTTGCTTTCGTTATTGATTCTTCAGGTCTTCCAAAAAAATCAGTAGTGCGGGTTTTTACTTCAATAAAAACAAGCTGATTATTTTTTTGGGCAATAAGATCAACCTCGGCTTTTTGATAACGGTAATTTTTTTCAAGTATTACATAACCGCTGTTTAGCAGGTGCTCACAGGCCAGTTGTTCACCTTTTATACCTAGTTCGTTATGCGAAGCCATTATCAGTTTGAAAGTTTATGAGTTTATAAGTTTGATAGTATGATGTTAAACATTCAAAATTGGACATTGATTATTGGATATTTCTATTTCAGTATTTTCAAAATCCGAATTTCTTAAATCAAGTATAAAATCCCAAACCCCAAACATCAAACATCAAACCCGAAGGTGTTATTTCCATTTCAAAGTTTGTATCAGATGTTCAATATCCTTTTCACAAAATGAAATTACAGGCTGCAGCGAATCACTTTGCGGAGGGCAATTAAAATATAATGCGCCTCTCATAAAATGACTGGTACTGTCAGTAAGGTAAAACTGAATGCTTGAAGCTGCATTGCCGCTGATTAAGTACATGATGCCCGATGCCTTACCGTCAGCAGATGTAATAATTTGCTCATCAATACCATCAGCTTTAACTGCATGTTTATAGGCAAGTGTGCGCGAGTCTTCCAGCTCTTTAATTAAGTTAGCTTCAACAGGTTTATAGCTAAGATGTATTCGCCCGTCAAATTGTTTATAGTAGATATCGTACCAGCATGGTGCTGCAAAACGGTTTGAATCTGCAAGTGCATCGGCATAATCAGGAATTTCAAATTCAAACGGGCAGTTTTCAGGACTGAAGAGGTGGTATTTTTTTTCAGGCAGATCAATTCTGAAATAACCTTTGGGTTTGGGTGTATAATTCTGATCACATCCTGTCAATAACAAAATCAGTAAAGATGAGCAGGCAACTACAGAAATTTTATTTTTCAGAAATACAGTCATTGTAATTTTGCTTCCCATGCTTACAGGTAACTAAAATGCAGTGGTTATTATTGTAATTAAACGATGGTATAGCAATCAGGTTTTTGAATTTTCGTTTCTCCTGATGGTTACTTTCACTCTTTTAATCCTGCGTTTATCGGCACCTTCAATCTTAAAATCAAATTTTTTGTAACGAATTACTTCACCGGTGGAAGGAATTTTTCCTACAATTTCCAGTAATAGTCCTGCCAGTGTTGATGTTTCGCCTTTCACATCATCAAACTCTTCCAGTTCGAAATTCATGATGCGGCAAACATCCGTTAGCGAAGTTTTGGCTTCAAATACATAATTGTTGTCGTCAAGCTTTGAGTAAAAAGTTTCATCATCATCAAACTCATCATTCAGCTCGCCAACAATTTCTTCCAATATATCTTCCAGGGTTACTATACCGGCCACGCCTCCAAACTCATCTACAACCATAGCAAGGTGAATTTTCTTTTCCTGGAATTCTTCCAGCAAATCATTTATCTTTTTGCTTTCAGGAACTATAAATGGTTTGCGCATCAACATGTGCCATTGAAAATCGTCACCTTTATCAAAATGCGCCAGTAAATCTTTAATGTGCAACACTCCTTTTACATTGTCAAGATTTTCTTCATATACCGGAACCCGCGAGTAGCCTGCTTCAAGTATCTGCGTAAGCAAAACAGTAAAAGGTGTATTGGTTTCAAAGGCTACCACATCAATCCGCGGCCGCATAATCTGTGTAACATCAAGGTTGCCGAATTTTACTATGCCTTTCAGAATTTTTTTCTCCTCTATCGGAGTTGTTGTATCGCTGGCTATATCAATGGCATGCGTAAGCTCATCAATGGTTACGTTATAACTGATTTTTTTCATCCGCTTTTCTATAAAAGCTGTAGTGCTGGCCATCAGGTAACTGAACGGATATACCAGGCGATGAGTAATATAAAGCGGTATGGCAAACCTTTGGGCAAGCCGCAGGTTGTTTTTAGTGGCATATACTTTAGGAATTACATCACCAAACAAAACGATAACAAATGTTATTAATACCACATTAATGATTACACCTAGCAATTCATGATTGCTGAAATCAAAAAGCTGGTTCATTACATATGTGGTGGTAATTACAATGGCAATGTTTACAGCATTGTTGGAAATAAGCAGCATGGCAATAAACCGTGCAGGCTGATTGAGCATATTGCTGATGATGTTATTTATCCTGTTATGTTCATCTTCCTTGAGTGATGAAATTTGGGAAGGGGTTAATGAAAAAAATGCAACCTCAGAACTGGAATACATGGCAGACAATGCCAGCAACACAAAAATCCCGACTATGGGCATTATCAGGCTAATCGAAAAGGGCTTAAGCACTGAAATAATTAGAAACAATAACGAAAAATGATTTGGGTCCACGCTTATTTGCACTATGTCGTTCAATTCGCAAATTATGCATTAAAAAATTGAATACACTATATCCTGCAATTAAATTATGCTCAATTTGGCAGCGCCAGGGCATAAAAAAGGTGATGAAAATAATTCATCACCGGTAATCATAGTGTCAGTTTTAAAATGGCAAATCGCCAGCAGGTCCGGGAGTTTCTGTGGTGCTGAGAGATTTTGACTCATGCACTCCGTTGTGGTTGTCACCATTTAACGGTCGTTTGAGTATGGATACCACATCGGCCACAATTTCGGTTACATTGCGCTTAATCCCTTCTTTGTCTTCATACATTCTCGTCCTTATTTTTCCTTCCACATAAAGCATCGTGCCTTTTTTAAGTTGTAGTTTTTCAAGGCTTTCGGCCAATCCTCGCCAGGCAATTACAGTATGCCATTCGGTTTGCTCCTGTTTTTGCCCTTCCTTGTTTTTATAATGTTCCGTGGTGGCTAGCTGAAAAGTAACTTTTACATGGCCTGCTTCCAGGTGCTTTACTTCCGGTTCTTTGCCTAAATTTCCAATCAGTAGTACTTTATTAAGTGCCGACATTTGCGTTAGGGATAATGGTTGAATGGCAAATATAACATTGCATTTAAATTACAAAACAGTTTTATTGAGGTAATAAAAAATAATTGGGGTAAACAAAAGGTCATAACACTTATTTCAGTGCGCGTTGCAGAAACGTTTCTATTAATTTGGGAAGTGCCAGGTCTTTAAGCTGCAATGGGGTTATCCATTCCCTGTTTTTTCCCGTTTTAAGTTTCCTGTTGTTCACCTTTATAGTTATAAAAACAGTATGCAGGTTTTGATGCGACAGCTTGTGTAAAACAGGAGCTGAAATTTTTTGCACGGTAAATTTTTGCCCGTTAATAAGTTGCCTGAAAGCTGCTGAAGAAAAAATTTTTTCACCGGCAGCATGGTTATTTTTTTCAATCAATGGCAATTGAAAAAGATTTTTCCAGATATCATTACCGGTACGTTTTTCAATTATAAAATGGTTGTTGCATTTTATAAGCAGGTAATAAAAATACCTGTTCGTTACTTTTACTTTTTTTGATTTTACCGGCAGCTGCTCCATTGTATTTTTTTCAAAGGCAATGCAACTGCTGTTCAGCGGACATTGCAAACACAATGGATTTTTTGGTTTACAAATAACAGCGCCAAGTTCCATTATCGCCTGGTTATGCAATGCTGCATTTTTTACATCAAGCAATTGTTGTGCAAGCTGAAAAAACCGGTGCTTGCCTGCAGTGGTATCAATAGGTGTTGAAATATTAAAGCAGCGCGACAGCAGGCGGTAAACATTGCCATCAACTACAGCATGCGGTAAGTCAAATGCAAACGAAGCAATGGCTGCGGCCGTATAATCACCTATGCCTTTAAGCTTTCGCAACTGATCATACGAAGCAGGGAATTTACCTGAATGGTTATTATAAACCGCTTTGGCTGCTGCATGCAGGTTGCGTGCGCGCGAATAATAACCAAGGCCCTGCCATAATTTTAAAACTTCACTTTCTTTGGCCTGTGCCAGTTGTTTTATGTCAGGAAAAACTTCAGTAAACCTCCGGTAATAAGGCAGCCCCTGTTCAACGCGTGTTTGTTGCAGAATAATTTCCGATAGCCATATTAAATAGGCATCGGTGGTATTGCGCCATGGTAAATCTCTTTTGTTGGTAAGGTACCAGCGTGTAATTTTTGATGAAAATTGACGGTTAACATTGCTCATTTAACAGTTCCTGCTAAAAAATAGTTGAAAATGTGATAATTAAACTTGCAAGTTTAGAACAACTGAATAAATTTGTAGTAATATTAACATCAATCACTTAAATAAAAACTGAACTATGACCAAGGCTGATTTAATTTCTGAAATTGCCGATAAAACAGGCATAGAAAAAACCAACGTGCTTACCGTATTAGAAGCCATGATGAAAATTGTAAAAAATTCCATGGGTGATCGGAAGAATGTTTACCTGCGGGGCTTCGGAACTTTTTATGCCAAAAAGCGCGCACAAAAAATCGGCCGTGTTATTACCCGTAATGAACAGGTTATTATACCCGAACATTACATCCCGGCTTTTAAGCCTGCCAAATCATTTATGAGCAAGGTAAAAAATGCCTATAAGCCAAAACCTGTTTAGCACCTCGTTAGACAATACGTAATCGGTACACAATAATGATAAGTAAGGCATCATAATTCCTAATGTCGTTGTTGTAAGGCACATGCTTTATGCTGGCGGGCACCGGCAGCGGCACTATGAATTACTAAGTGCTGATTGAATGATAAGCTGATGGATATCATTTTGGACAACCATAGATCCACCTGTCCGAAGGAAGAACTGATTTACTGAACATAAAAGAGCAACCTAAGCATACCAATTTGAAAACAACAATTATGTACACTCACGTGAGTAAGAAACACCACAGTAAAAAACAATCGCCTATAGATAAACTACGATAAAAAATCGAAAGACCAAAAATGAAAAACATTCGCAATATTTCCAGATATTTACATGAAAAGCGAAACTAAAGTAAGATTTGTTTCGCATATTTGAATGTTATGCGAAACTCTTGGGCGACAGTGCGAACCTCAAACTTTTCTGCTTGACATCGGACAATTTGTGTAAAACTAACCTGACTTTTACGACTGACTTGACGACTAAAAAATTTACCTTTGAGCAAATTAACAGGCTACAATAATGCTGACTAAGGAACACATAAAAGAGGTAAAATCAAACGGTAACGGTGGTATTGGACATCTTGTAAAGTCTTACCGCGACAGTGGTTCTATCAGTTTTATTCTTGAAAATTTAGGACATCTCCCAAGCGACTTTGACGGTAGTTTCCTGCCTGACTTACTTCAACACAAAAATTCTAATGTTCGGTTATGGACTGTAAAAACCATTGGTAAACTTTCCAATGACGACCACTTAAAACTTTTAAAAAAAGTAATTCAAACAGAACTGGACACGACTGTAAGACGAGAAGCCGTTTCCTCAATCGGACGAATGAGAAACCCCAAAGCAAAAAAATATCTTTTTGAGGTTCTCAATGACAATGACCCCAAAGTTGTATGCCAGGCAATCAGAGGACTTTTGGTTTTCAGGGGCGACAAAGATGTTGAAGAAAATTTACAGCCACTTATCAATCATCAAAACGAAATGGTGAGAACGGTGATTTACAAAGAGTTTTTTGCTACGCAAAAAACTCTTTCCAATCAACCGCACACAGAGAGTTTTGATTATCTGAAAAATGTAATTGTCAATGGCGACACTATTGAAACAATGAAATTGTTGCAGGATGAAAGTGTGCATCTCACTTTTACATCGCCACCATACTACAATGCAAGAGACTATTCAATTTATCCGAGCTACAAACATTACCTTGAATTTCTAAGAGATGTTTTTCAGCAAGTTCACCGCATAACAAAAGAAGGGCGTTTCTTAATCGTAAACACTTCACCGATTATCATTCCAAGAGTTAGCCGTTCACACAGCAGTAAACGCTACCCCATTCCTTTTGACATTCATCCTTACCTGATGGAAATGGGTTGGGAATTTATTGACGACATCGTTTGGATGAAGCCTGAAGCATCAGTTAAAAATCGCATCGGAGGTTTTCAGCAACACAGAAAACCATTGGGCTACAAGCCCAATTCAGTTACAGAATATTTGATGGTTTACAGAAAATCAACTGAAAAACTTTTGGACTGGAATATTCGCCAATACGATTGGACAACCGTAAAAGAAAGCAAAGTTGCAGACGGATTTGAAACAACAAATGTTTGGAAGATTGACCCTTGTTTTGACAAAGTTCATTCGGCAGTTTTCCCTGTTGAATTGTGTAAGCGAGTAATTCAATATTATTCTTTCAAACATGATTTAGTGTTTGACCCGTTTGGCGGAAGCGGCACAGTTGGCAAGACTGCAAAGAGTTTAGACAGATATTTTTTCCTGACAGAAAAAGACGAAAATTATTTTGGCTATATGCAATCCAAGAAATCAAATGGAATGTTTGATGAGCAACCAACCAAATTTTTATCACTCAAAGATTTTCATCAAACAATCAAATGACATTAACAGAACAAGTTGCCAAAAACATTATCAAGAAACTTTTAAAAGGTGCTGACTACCGAATAGAAGTAGTCACTCTTATCAACGCAGAATTTCTACAATTCGCAATAGAGTTTTTCAAAAAAATTATTGATGCAAAACTTCAAAGCAAAAACATTACAGTAGATTGGTATAAGGAAGCGTTTCTAAATCCTAAGCTGCCAGCGAATGAAATAGCAATCAATTCAGGATTGAACAAAAAGACCATTCACAATATGTTCAACTCTTCAACAAAAGAGATTGTGATTGATGCTGCAAACGAACACTACGACATACTTTATCAGAGCATCAAGGATTTGGTTGAAAGCGAACACGAACTTGATTTAACGCTGACAATAAAGTTCAAAGGCGTTTCAGTTGATTTGAATGTTAGCGAAAGTTTAATCGTAATCAATACACTTGCTGTTAAGCGAGCAGAACTTCGTGGGGGACTTTGGAGCACAGCAGGCAAGCGAGTTGAAAATCCATTGATGCAAACACTTTGTAAACTATATTCAGTTGAGGATAAATTTTACAAAGCAAAATTTATCAAAGACAAAGCAAAAGGTTTTGACAGGGAAATTGACTTCTACTTGCTCAAAGACGGCAAGGAGTTTTTGTGTGAAGTAAAACTGATGGGAAGCGGAAACCCTGAAAGTGCAGACGCAGTTATAGCAAGAGCGACAAATGTTTTTGTTGCTGACAAACTTTCAATTCAAAACAAGAACCAGCTTGAAAGTTTGAAAATAAATTGGGTTGAAATGAGGAGTGAAAACGGCTGGAAAAGGTTTAAGTTGGCTTTAGAGAACTTACAAATTCCGCACAAGGATTACAACGGTAACTTGGACAAAGACCTTGACAAAATATTTGCAGACATATTCTGACCGACTGACCTTCACGACAGAAGTAGAGTATTCGCATAACATGGGCTTAAACGAAATGGCGGGTGCAGTGGTAAATCAAACAGTAGTGCTTTCTATAAAGTGTTGTGCTTGGCGACAGGTTAGTGCTTTTAAGCCGCCACTTCGTTAAGCCCCGAACCGTTAGCGGTAATTTTAAAAGACAGACAGGAATTATGAAAAATATGACTTCAAAGATTATCGGACTCTTCGTATTGTTAGCGGTAATTTTAAAAGACAGACAGGAATTATGAAAAATATGACTTCAAAGATTATCGGACTCTTCGTATTGACATTACTTGGTTGCGCAGCGACTTATAAAAACAATGAAAAATTCACGGGCTACAATTTGAGTAAGCCTGATTTTACCTTCGTTCTTCCTGACACCTTAAGAGAAATTTCAGGCTTGACTGACATCGACAGCACAACCTTTGCTTGCATCCAAGACGAGAACGGAATACTTTTCATTTATGACATTGGAAAAAATAATATACAAAAACAGTATAGCTTCAATATTGATGGAGATTACGAAGGGATAACACGAGTTGACAGTTCAATGTATATCTTAAGGAGCGATGGAACCTTATTCGAAATTTCCAATTATCAATCCTCGAATTTCAAGCTAAATTCATTTACCACAGGTATTCCGGCTAATAATAACGAAGGGCTTTGTTACGACCCCGACAACAACAGACTGTTAATTGCAAGCAAAGGAAAAATTGCGAAAGGCCCTGAATACAAAGACAAAAGAGTAATATATGGGTTCGATTTGAAAGAGAAAAAATTGACGGAAAAACCTGTATTTGAATTTGACCTTCAAAACATTAAACAGTTTGCTACATCAAATAAAATTGACGTTCCCACCAAAACAAAAAAGAATGGTCAAATTACTGAACCATTTATTAAATTCATGACTTCTGCTATTGCAATTCATCCGATAACGAAAAAGCTATACTTACTTTCAGCATCTGACCATTTGTTCTTTATATTCAATATCAAAGGTGAAATTGAACATATGGAACCGATAAATCCAGACATTTTCAATAAAGCAGAAGGCATAACATTTTTAGACAATGGCGACATGATTATTACTAATGAAGGACAAAACAAAAAACCGACTTTATTGAGATTTAATTATAAAAATAAATAAAAACTACCGCTAACAGCGGTTTGGCGTAATGGCGGGTTCAGTGCTTCGTATGACAGTTTTGTGGGTAAACAAACAGTAGTGTTTCGTATTAACATTTGTGGTAAAAATCCGCCACTACGCCAAGCCGCCAACCGTTATGCGCAACCCGTCAGCCGCAGCGTAAACTCTATCGCGTAAATAAATTCAAACAGCAAACCGCAGAAAATGAGATTAAGCATAATACTCTTTTTGGTTTTTATTTCGGTGCCGGTTTTTTGCTGTGGGCAGCATATGAATGATAATTGGGTATTTGGAGATTCTTGTTTAGTTTCTTTCAATAATTTATCAAACCCTGTTGCAACAACAATTGCGAAAGATTTTTCTTCAGAAAACAATTGTTCTATATCAGACAGCAGTGGCAACCTTCTCTTTTATTTGTCAGGTGCAGTTGGGTGGTCATTTTCTTCAAGAATATATAATAGGTTACAACAACTTATGCTCAATGGAGATAGTATTTTCACGGATTATAGCGAAACTAATGGTTCACTGATTATTCCCTTTCCAGACTCCTCAAATTTGTTTCTGATGTTTCATTTAGGTTATCAAATGGGCGGTAGTATTCTGGAGGAAGATTTGTATTACAGCATAATTGACATGAATTTAGATAGTGGTAATGGAGCTGTTGTATCTAAAAATAATTTACTTATGGTTGATAGTATGACAGAAAAACTTTGTGCAATTAAGCATGGTAATGGTATAGATTGGTGGGTGATTAGTCATATGTTCAGTAACAACGCTTTTTACATTTATCATGTTACTCCTGCAGGGGTTAGTCAACCCATAATACAGAATATTGGGTCTATTAACGGCATAAATGTTAATAGTTATTTTGGCGGCACCGGTGAAATGGTAGCTTCGCCAAACGGAGATAAAATTGTTTGCGTAAATGGGGAAGGCGTAAAAGAGTTATTTGATTTTGACCGTTGCTCCGGCACATTAAGTAATTGCGTAGCACTTTCAAATTCTGATGTATATTATGGATGTTCATTTTCCCCAAACGGAAAAGTCTTATATGTTTCAAGTTTTGATGCTTCGGGTACTGGTAGCATTTATCAATATGATTTAACCGCAACAAATATTTCGTCAAGTAAATTCACCCTTTATAGCCTTAACAATAATCAGTATTCTATCGGTCAGCATGAATTAGGTCCGGATAATAAAATTTATATTACAACCTTATATCCAAATTTTCCAAGTGCTGTGTTTGATACATTAAATATGTTTCTTTCAGTAATAAACTCACCTGATTCATTAAATACTGCATGTAACTTCACCCCTCAAAGTTTTTATCTTGGAGGTAATAGAAGTTATTATGGTTTACCTAATAACCCGAATTATGAGTTAGGCCTACTTATTGGTTCATCATGTGATAGCCTACCGCCTGCGGTAAATTTTACAACATCAGATACATCATTTTGCGAGAAAAATTGTATTGACTTCTTTGACTTTTCATCAAACAATCCAACATCATGGCAATGGTTTTTTCCCGGTGCTGATAGTACGACAAGCATGTTGCAAAATCCTACTAACATTTGCTATAATAGTTACGGCAGTTTTGATGTTACGCTTATAGCCTGCAATAGTGTGGGATGTGATACATTGGTGCTTCCGGGATTTATTAACGAATATCCTTTGCCTGTTCCTGTTATTACACAATCTAACGATACTTTGTTTTCATCACCCGGAGTTGCTTATCAATGGTGGAGTGTTGATAGTGGTATCATTTTAGGAGCAAATAACAGTTACTACATACCAACACAAAATGGTAATTATTATGTAATCGTAACAGATAGCATTGGCTGCGTTGCTCCGAGTAATGTACTCACATATACTGGTATTAGTAGTTTATTGCAACAACATATAGAAGTCAGCCCAAACCCTGTTACGAATACCTTAATTGTTAAACTTAACAGCAACGAAACTTTACAAATTATTATTTATGACATTACTTCGCGTAAGCTTTTAACTCAACAATTTACATATACAGTTACTATAAACACGGAACAATTTGCAAAAGGACTTTACATTTACGAATTGAGAAATAAAAACGTAGTAATAAAGAAAGGTAAAGTTGTGAAAGAATAATGTGAAGTAGTTTCTCCAGACTGTCGCAAGTCTTCACAAGCCTATACCGCTGCCTGACTTGTGACGCGACAACTCCCCCCGCTGTTTCAAGCGTCCTCGCTTGGAGCCCCACACCAACGCCAAGCCTAAAAACCCCAGACTGTCGGAAGTCTTCACAAGCCTATACCGCTGCCTGACTTGTGACGCGACAACGCCCCCCGCTGTTTCAAGCGTCCTCGCTTGGAACCC
>JBGARN010000061.1:0-25255 GCA_044230205.1 Bacteroidia bacterium | reverse complement strand
TCTGTTTTATCACTTGAGATGTTTGAGAAGGACTGTCCTCCAAGTATATATCCCCCGTCTTTGGTTTGCTGAATGGAATTAAGATAATCTATGTTACTCCCTCCAATGGTATTCTGCCATTGAATGTTTCCTGATGAATCAGTTTTTACAACCCAATAATCCCAGATACCAATACAATTTTCCGTTTTATCACCAGATATGCCTGAACCGGACCATCCGCCCAAAATATATCCATTGTCAATGGTTTGTTGCAACGAAATGAGAATATCGGCATTGTCACCTCCGATTGTATTCTGCCATTGTATGTTACCTATACTGTCGGTTTTAACTATCCAATAATCAAATTGACCATTACTATTTTCAGTTTTATCACCTGAAATGGCTGACCCGGAATATCCACCCAGAATATATCCCCCGTCAGAGGTTTGCTGGGTGGAATAAAGATAATCACCTTGATTTCCCCCAATTGTATTCTGCCATTGTATGTTTCCTGCTGAATCGGTTTTTACAATCCAGTAATCCCGACCTCCAATGATGTTTTCAGTTTTATCGCCTGATATGTATGAAAAAGAAGATCCTCCCAAAATGTATCCCCCATCCGCAGTTTGCTGAACGGAAAAAAGCCTATCATTTTGGTTTCCTCCTATGGTATTCTGCCATTGAATGTTTCCAGTTGCATCAGTTTTTATAATCCAATAATCATCATTTCCGGCTCCACCAATGCAATTTTCTGTTTTATCGCCTGAAATGTCTGAATTAGAGTAGCCACCCAAAATATATCCTCCATCAAAAGTTTGTTTAATGGAATTGAGTTCCTCTGCATCGTAACCCCCGATGGTATTCTGCCATTGTATATTACCTAATGAATCAGTTTTTACAATCCACTGATCCCACCATCCATTACTAAGTTCAGTTTTATCTCCCGAAGCATGTGAGTTGGATTGCCCTCCAAATATATATCCCCTGTCATTGGTTTGCTGAATGGAATTAAGGTAATCCATGTTACTCCCACCAATGGTATTCTGCCATTGTATGTTTCCAATTGAATCGGTTTTCACAATCCAGTAATCATGATATCCCTGTGTTCCAATACAGTTTTCCGTTTTATCACCTGAAATGTTTGAGGTGGAAAGTCCACCAAGGATATAGCCCCCATCAGCAGTTTGCTGAATAGATCGAAGTTCATCATGTCCGCTTCCTCCAATGGTATTCTGCCACTCAATTTCCTGGGCTTTAACAGTGAACAGTGAACAGTGAACAGAGAAAAGTAAGAGCAGGCTTTTGTAAATGTTTTTCATGGCATACAGGTTTTATTGCTTAACCATTTTCTGCATCACCCGTCCTTAATTATTCAGATTCTACTTCTGCATCACCCGTCCTTAATTATTCAGATTCTACTTCCTGGAAATAAACTCTAGATGAGAAGGTATGTATTCAGTAATATGGTTCGCAACTCAAGTGCTTTATTCAGAAATAAAGAATTAAAGATAAAAATTATTAATAGCGATGCTAAAGCGCTCTAAATTTTGGTTTGCAGTATTGTTGCAATTAAATACTTTCGCAGCCCGCTTAAAGCATTGCCCGGATGGCGGAATTGGTAGACGCGCTGGTCTCAAACACCAGTGCCTTCACTGGCATGTCGGTTCGACTCCGACTCCGGGTACTAAAAGCCTCTCCATATGAGAGGCTTTTTTAATTTTCCATATGGCTTCAGTATATATTTTGTATTCACCAATTGCTGACATGTATTATTGCGGATCAACATAGGATTTAGATATACGTATAAATTATCACTTGGTTAAAGAATTTCCATTAAGTTTAACAGCACGACACGAAGATTGGCAGATCTATTTTTTTATAGATGACTTGAATATATCAGTAGCGAAAAAAATAGAAGGACATATTAAAAGAATGAAGAGTCGTAAGTACATTGAAAATTTGAAAATGTATCCTGAAATTACAGAAAAGCTCATAAAAAAACATCAATAGAGGCGCTGTCCCGAGCTGTCTGCCGACTAGGCAGTTAGCTTTCGGGATCAAACACCAGTGCCTTCACTGTCATGTCGGTTCTCCCGATAGCTATCGGGATCCGACTCCGGGTACTAAAAGCCTCTCCATACGAGAGGCTTTTTATTTTATATCCTATATGGATTAAATTCGGTTAATCTTTTAACTCTGGCTGTGGCCCTTCATCGTTAGTTGGTGCTTTTGTTTTTTTAGTTTCTTTTTTATTCAAGTCTTTTACGGTGTTATAAATTTCTTCAAAATAAATCTTCACACCGAAATTATAAATCCAGGCACCAAAATCTCTGTCGTTGTATTTGTTGGTTCCTAAAGTGGTTGCATAACCCATTCCAAATCCAAGCCCGATCCATGGAATAACTTTGAATTGCCCTGATGCTCCTATTGTTAGCAGCATTGATCCTGAGGCATCAGTTTTTTCTTTATTCCCCTTTGATTTAAAGTACTTATAATAACTTCTGCCATACCCTATGTTGATTGGAATGCCAAACTGCAGCCTGTTATTTTTATAAAAAACATATTCGCTGTTAATCGTAAAGAATCTTAATTTTAATTGTGCAGGCACAATGGTATCCGCACCATCATCTTTTTTAATGGTAATATCATTTACCACATCAGTGTTTAAAATATAATACCCCAAACCGTAATATATACGCTTGTTTTGAACCATACCCAGCTTGATTCCGATAACATCGGTTCCGCTGTTGCCGCCAAATGATTTTGAAAAATCAACTGTACAATAAAATTTTTGAGGCTGCCGGAGTGAAGCCACCAGTGTGTCTAAAAACTGACCTTGAGTAGTATAATAGGCATTTACCAGGATGGATATCAATAAAAACCGCTTCAACAAAAAACGTAACTTCATGCCATGCAATTCAAATATCAAAGGTAAAGTGTCTATGCAGGTTTAATAGTTTTACTTATTGATTATTATTAATTCCATTCACATACAAATGTTAGTTTTACTTTTGCCTAAACAGCTACATACAATAGATTAGTTCATGAAAACAATTTTTACTTTATTATTTATTATTCCGGGCTTAATATTGAATGCCCAGCAGCTTAACCGGTATGGGCATTTTATGGATGCACAACAACAACCTGCTTATGATCTTCAACTCAACAATGATGGTGGATCATTAATAATCAACAATACGGTTTTAAAAGGCAGCAGTGTTTTTGAAATTAACAGTGGCTACTTAACCGTAACCGGTAATTATGAAAATGCACCGTCAGTTTTGAGAATTTATAACATATCCGGCAAAGAAATTTTTGAAAAAACATTTTTACAAACCATAAATCTTAAACTGTCATCCAATAAACTTTATTGTGCGTTTTATGATCTTAAAAACATCAATGTGGTTAATCTTGTTAATCATGAAGTAACATTGGTTAAAGGTTCGGCTGTTTTTGATATAGATAACAATGGTAATGTTGTTGCATATGATGAAGCAACATCAACAGTGCATTACAGCCATCTTGCATTGAAAATTAATGAACCTGTTTATAACATCTTGTTCTTTAAAAATGAACCGCTGATTGCTACCTACAAAAGCATTTATAAAATTGAAAAAGGGACTTTTCAAAAATGTTTTACTACAACAAGCGGAAGAATTTTTGAAACCAAGGTTATAGCAAATCAATTATGCATCAGCACTAAAACAGAATTTAAAAATGAATTTGTATTTCAATCTTATTCAAGCAATGATCTTTTGAATTTTACGAAAAGAGATTCAATACCTCTAGCTTTAATGCGGCAGCAGAAAATTACCAATAATGAACCAACTTCAAAAATGCCGACTGGCGAACTGATTCAGGACCCGCTATATTATTATGATGATACGGTTTACCAGCCTATTGGCAACAGCTATGCAGAAATACAGGAGTACAGTGCAGGTGCGCCTTATCTCCATCCCGGTGTGGATTTGTTAGGATATAATCAGCAGCCGGTTTATGCAGTAAAAAAGGGATATGTAAAAGCAGTGCTTACAACGAGTTCAACCTATCACTGGCGCATCGCAATAGCAAATGAAAATACTGCAAATGCAACCACGGGTTATCTCTATGCTCATTTGGATGAATTAACCATTCCATATACAGTTGGTGATTCCGTTGATGAGGGCGATGTGGTTGGCTTACTGGTTGACTTCCCGGTTACAGGTTTCGTACATTGTCATTTTGCGCGCATCACAGATGCAGGCGCAACATGGAGTGGAGGTTGGTGGACGTATGACAATCCGCTTAGTTATATGACTAACCTGTTTGACACCATTGCGCCAACATTTGAAAAGACAATTGGAACGGATGCTTTTGCTTTTCGCGATGCTGCAGGAAATTATTTAAGTGCTGATAGTTTATTCGATGAGGTAAAGGTGATTTCAAAAGTATACGACCAGGTTAATGCATCCTGGCATGTTGATGTCAATAAATTGCGATACAATATGTCACCGCTGGCTTCGCCACAAACTATATTGTTTGACACACTGGCTTATGAATATAATTTCTATACCGATGTTTATCCTGCAGGAACCTATAATTTAGATGTTCTGAATACCATCTATTCACGTGATGTTACATGTTTTTCAGCTGGTGATTATAACCTCCGTGATTTTTTTCATATCGTGACCAATTCTGATGGTAATGATACAATTGACAGCAATGATTCTATTCGAATGTTTGATACCAAAGCTTTTCAAAATGGCTCTTATATTTTTCGGGTTATTGCAAGCGACCCTTCAGGAAATACCAATGCTGACAGCATGATTATCCAGATTAAAAATTCAACAGCTGCGGTTAATGAGTTTGCAATTTCTGATTTCCACATTGCTCCTAATCCTTCATCAAATGGAATTTTTAGAATTACAACCAACTACTTAAAAACTTATCATTACGAAGTGTATTCCATATTGAATGATAAAATTATGGAAGGTTCATTATCGGGAAGTCACTTTACAATTGATTTATCTGGTTGTCATAATGGATTATATTTTTTGAAATTGAAAAATGCATACGGTAACTACGATGTCAGGCTATTGAAATTGTAAGTTTGAATTATTAATATTGCTTAACACAAAAATGTAATAAAATGAAAGGTATCAGCTACATAACCGATAAAAATAATAAAAAAGTATCAGTAATAATTGACTTGAAAACCATTGAACAAAATGACGAAGAGGTGCATGAGTTTATTGATTTGCTTGTTGCCGAGTCGCGTAAAAATGATGAAATGATAAGTTGGGAAGAGGCAAAAAAACAACTAAAGAAAAAGGGCAAATTATGAAATATTTCATCAATATAAGCCGACAAGCCTTAAAGGATTTAGAAGTATTGCCATTAAAAGTTAATCGTAAAATTGCCGCGACTATTGAGGAATTATCAAATGACCCCAGACCAGCAGGTTGTAAAAAGCTTAAAGGTGAAGAGGAAACACTTTGGAGAATTCGAATCGGAGATTACAGGGTTATTTATGCTGTTGACGATACAGTAAAAATTATTCAGATTAGAAAAATTGGTCATCGCAAAAATATTTATGATTAAAAAAGATTTTTAAAACCCCAACTAAAATTACCTGTTACAACCGCATTACTTTTTTGACAACTGTGTTTTTTTCACCTGTAATTTTTACAAAGTATAAGCCTGCTGTATAGTTACTTAAATTAAGTACTACCGATTTTGTACTAATCAATTTTTGCTGAAACAATATTTGGCCTTGTGAAGTGATTAACTCTACAGTTTTTATATTTTCCTCCTCAGAGTAAATATTTAAAACATCATTGGCCGGATTCGGATAAGCTGAAAATGAATATTGTTTATCTAAGGATTCTAATCCTGTTAAAACATCAGCATTTAATTTTGAAATGAAAAAGTTATAGCCACCAGGTGTATTAGTTATGGTATTAACTCCAAATAACATTGTGCCTCCAAATGTTCCTGTGATATAAGTTGCACCATCACTATTCATGCACATACCTTGCGGATAAGAATATCCATGGGCTGACTTGGCCCATACAGGTACGCCTGATGCATCGTATTTTGTCACAAATAATTCCCTCCCTCCAAATGTAGGAACATTGCTACTTACAAGTGTAGTATTTCCAAAGGTGATGGCAGAATCTCCAAAAGTACCAAGGACATAAGAGTTGCCTGAATGGTCAACATTAATCGCATTGGTATATTCATCGTATGCAGTACCTGCTGATGCAGCCCAGGTAATGTTTCCCGAAGAATCGCATTTGGCAACGAACATATCCAGCCATCCCGAATTTGTAAAATTGTTGGAACCCAATTGAATTGCCGGGCTGTTAAAAATTCCTGTCAGGTAACAATTACCTGAAGAGTCAACAGCAATTGCGCTGCCGCCATCATCTCCAATTCCTCCATAACTTTTAAGATATTCAATTGCTCCTGATGGGATGAGTTTTAAAAGAAAAATATCACTTGAATCTGCTGTAAAGCTTTGAAGAATAATTGAGTCAAATGTAGCGCTTGTGGTAAAGCCGCCTGTGATAAATATGTTTCCATTCTTATCTGTAGTTATGCTTTCGGCATAATCATCATCAGGTCCTCCAAAAGTTTTTGCCCACAAAAAATTTCCAGATGAATCGTATTTAAAAACATAAATATCAAATGTGTTTGATTGTGAATGATTATAAAAAGTTGTACTTCCTAATTGTGTTGAATCAGTATCAAAGTAACCTGTAACTGATACATTGCAAGCATTGTCGACTGCAATTTTTGGGTTGTCGTTAAATGCAGACCCGGTAGCACGTACCCAAACTATATTACCTGATGAATCATATTTGGCCACAAAAGTTTCATCAGTAAAGGGAGGACTTACTAATGTGTCAATATTAAAGTAAACTGTATCGGCAAAATTGCCTGTTATATACACGTTAGCTGCATTATCAACAGCAATACTCGTTGCGGCTTCACTGTATTTCCCGCCTGCAGATCGTGCCCAAATTAAATTTCCTGTTGAATCGAATTTGGCAAGAAACAAGTCATAGTATCCAAGTGTATTATAGTTATGAAGAACGCTATTGTCAATCACTAATGAATCACTTCTGAAAGTGCCACTCACATAATAATTACCATTTAGGTCTATTGCACTATTGATTCCCCAATCATCATCTGAACCACCATAAGATTTAGCCCATTGCCAGTCAGGCGCCTGTGCTGAAGATGGAGGCATATTGAATATGTTTATTAAGACAATAAAACAATAAAGAATTTTTCGGATCATCATTTCTGAAAAATAAATAATAATTTACTACTTCTTACATATTAATTATCTGAATGAATTCCATCTAAATTTTCCTGACCACTTTCACTTTTATAAGTGATCTTTCAGCCAATAAAACTGAAGCAGGTTTTTCATGATTTAAAAATTCAAATGCTGCGGTTAATCAGCTATCTGCTTCTGATTTTAACGCAGCACCTAATCCTTCACCCGATGGTATTTTTAAAATTAAATTCAACCATGCCAGTTCAATACATTATGAAGTATTTTCCATGTTGAATGAATTAATAATAGAAGGCTTTACAGATGAAAGGGAATTTACAGTTAATTTATCGGGCTTTCGGAATGGAGTTTATTTTTTGAAGCTGAAAAACGGGAATGATCAGAATAGTATTAAGCTTTTGAAATTGTAGTTCGATCAATTTAATTACCTGCACTCTGCATAAAAAAACAGCCCCGGAATAACCGGGGCTGTTTCTGTAAATACCGGTGTCAATAATTACCTATTCTTTAATGAACTTTTCAGTAACTATAGAATTATTAATCCTAACCTTTACAAAATAAATTCCTGTGACAAGATTTGATACATCGATATCATGTTGGTCTCGTGTTCGGATAACTTTTTCGCCTAAGGTGTTTTCAATTTCTATCTCAAATCCTGTTTCAGAATCAAGAGTAATAGTCAGGATATCTTTTGCAGGATTAGGGTAAACACTAATTTCATTGGTTGATAATGTTCCATCTTCCCTGCAGATAATTGAAACTGTTTTTCCACCGGAAACTTTAGAACATGAATTTGCATTAGTTACTTCAACTTTATATGTACCGCCTGTCTTTGCAGTATAGCTTGAATTGGTAGCCCCTGAAATGTAGTTGGCACCTTTCTTCCACTTGTATGTTAATCCTGCACCCGTGTTTGCCTGCAACACAACGCTGTCGCCTGCACAGAATGATAACGGCCCCGATGCTGTAATTGAAGCAGCCGGTAATGGGTTAGAAGTTACGTTTATCACATTTGAAGATTTAGTACACCCACTATTAGTGTTAGTAACTATTACCTTATAGTTACCTGTTGTTGTTGCTAAATAGCTGGCTGCTGTTGCGCCTGCTATATTATTACCACTTTTTTTCCATTGATAGGATCGGTTAGCGGCAGTGGCGGCATTCAACTGAACACTTCCCCCAGAACAAAAAACAGTATCGCTTGCAGCAGAAATTACAGCAGTTGGTAATCCATTCACCGTAATGGTTAATTCATTTGAATAATCCACTAACCCACCCGGGCATGTTACTCTCAGCACATAATAGTAAGTGCCGGTAGTCAGTTTGCCTGTGGTGTAAGATGTTGTGGTGGCACCACTGCCTCCCGATACATTGCTGTAAGGTCCGCCTGAAACTGTTGCGCGCTGCCATTGATAAGCAATGCCGGGATATGTTGCTGCCCCGGTAGCCGACATAACATAAGTTTGCTGAGCACAAACTGTTGCAGTAGTTGGTGCAACCGTTCCACCTTCAGCCCAGCAACCTGCCCAATAAGCACCAATGTCATGTGGTGATGTACGTGGTTTGCAATCTAAATCTGTGGTTATATATGCAAGTGGCGTAGTTCCTGTTCCATCCAATGAAGTTGAGGCTGGAGTAGGATGCAAATCAGTTGCATTGTTTACAAAGTTTGGATTAGCCACTTGCGAATTGGCATCAGTTCCCGGATTAAATGTCATGGCAGCCTGCCAGTTTGCAAGAGTTTTTAAAGAGGTGGTGGTTGCCCATGCAATATAACCATTGGAAGTGTCTGCTATATAATAGTTGTTGTAATCGTACAACGAACCCACACTGCCATAACGGTCAGCAGCATTGGTGAAAACACAGGCATGATTGGCAACACCGGTTTGAGCCGTTGTAAAGTTTGCAAATACATTATTCTTAATCTGGCATAATTCGCCAAAGGCATTATATGCTATGCAGAGTGACGAGGCGTTGGGGAATGAACTGCCATCAATACTGATGCTGTTGTTATATATTTCTGATGTTACATTTCCGGTATTGTTTCGCATAAACAAGCCAACTACTGCAGCGTGCGTGGTTGAAGCGCCTGTATATGCAGCTGTAAGATTGCTGATGCTGTTATTATAAATTTTAAAATTCATGGTTTGATTCTGCCATTCGCATCTTATTCCCGAAACCCAATGCAGAGTATTTAAAGCAGCATTGTTGCGCCTTATATTTTTGATGATGTTATTGCTTATTTCTATCGGACCAAAAGAATTTGTAACTCCTATGCCACTTATACTGTAAATAGAATTGATAGTAACATTTTGAATAATGCAGTTGCTCACTTTAACATCATTCTGACCTCCGATCAAAATCCCGTAATCGCCAATTATATCGCCAGGCGTATTGGGATCGCCAATGTAGTTGTAAGTGCTGCATGTTGATGTAATTATCTGATTGCCATAGTCAGCCGGACCAGTAGCAGTGTTTACACCAACAAGCGCTATTCCCCGGGCGCAATCTTTCACATTCAAATCCCTGTAAGTATTGTACGAATTGGTGCCGGCAATCCCACCCGGAGATGTGGTATTGAATGAATAAATTCCAACTGAATTTGCATTGGTGCGATTTAAGTCTGTCGAAATTTTATCGAACAGGTTATACTGTGAACCTTTAGTGCCAAACAATTCGCATACAGCAAGTCCTATATCCACATATTGTTCATTGCTGTTTCCATTTGCTACAAGATTCAGATTACTTATCGTATTGTATGAAGATAAAACACATAATAACGGCTCAGTGTTTTCATCAAAAATACTTGCACCAACCCCGGTTCCGCTGCCATTCTGATTTACCGGTGTACCTCTGAATGCCAATGTAGCAGCACTTCCTGTTTTGCTTATGGTTAATTTATTTATTGAATCTGCATTAGGTGTTGCTATAAAAACCGGGAAGATATTACTTCCGTTTGCTGCTGATGTATCATACAGTGCATCGGTAAGGTTTAAAGTTACAGAGCCCGAAATCCCTCTGTGATTTACATCGGCTACAGCCTGTGTTATGCTGTTATAGGTTTGACCAATTCCCACATTATAAGTGCCTGCGGGAATTGTTGTTGGAGTACCCGGTGTAAAACGGAAATTATACGAAGGCCATCCGCTCGAAGGAATCAACATGCGATTGCTCACAATAGACGAACCGGTAACAGCATCAATAAACTTTCCGTTGCCGCCTGTTCCCCATTCCATACCTATCATAGCTCCATACGCAAGACTCTGGTTACCGGCAACATTCAATGAACCATAGCGGAATTCAATAATGTTGCTTGTTTCATAAAGAATTATCTGATTGTTCATTCTTACGTTTGTTGCAGCAACTCCTGTGTAGTAAGTCGGATAATTGGTGTACTGCACTGTAAATGTGCGGCTGCCGGGCGAACCCTGAGTCTGATATAAAATTTCTGACGAAGCATCATCAGTAAGATAATTCCACCATGCCGACAGGCACTGATTGGGAGCAGTGGTTGTTACCATTGCAGAGTTGGCAGGATTTACAGCGGGCGCTACAGCATCAAACCAAATAAAGCCATTAGTGTTTAAACCTAAGGTAGTGAAAGTGCTGTCGGCATACCCAAATGAAAATCCAATTGGAATTCCCGTTTGATGAACATTGGTGCCTGTGGCCGTTGATACTGTTGCACCACCGCCAACAGTAATGGGTGTATAAGTGGCGTTAAATGTTGTGCGTGTGAAACGCGTTTGCGCTGTTGCAGTAATACTTGTAAAAATGATTGCAAGCATTATAATGCCAAAAACATTGAAGCGATTGTTGAACGGAATCAATCTTAAAATGGAATTTCGATTTTTCATAGTTATTTGTTTTTAGTTTTAAATTAATGGTGTGATTAAAAGATGAATGGAAGAAAACTTTGTAAAAGTCATTACTTAGGTGAAAGGCAGCAATAACCAATTGTGGTGAAAAAGTTGGGTAAATGATTTTGTTGTAAACTTCCAGGATACTGTTTAGATATTCAGAGGTAGCCAGATGCATGAACCTGATAAGGGTAAGGTGCTAATCAAGAACTATCTTTGTAACAGTGCTGCTGTTGGTTTTAATTATATGAACAAAATAAATCCCGCGTTTTAAATTACTTACATCCACATTAAAGCGCGTGCTGCTAACTCTTGAACTGTAAACAGTGATGCCCATAGCATTGGTTATTTTAAATTCATCACCATAATTATACTCAAATCCCGAAACAGTAAATACATTTTTTGCAGGATTGGGATAAATAATAACCCGGTCATCTCCTTTTACGTTTATGGTAACAGTTGCTGAGAAAGTATAACTGCCGTTAAAATCATTTTGCTTTAAGCGATAATAGGATATGCCGGGATAAGGATTATGGTCAATAAAAGAGTAGTGCAAAATGGCTGAGGAGTTTCCTGCACCGTCAATGGTTCCTGCTTCGGTAAATTCAAAACCATCCTTGCTTTTTTCTATTGTAAAATAATCGTTGTTTGTTTCAGTGGCCGTTTGCCATGTAAGCTGTGCTGTATTTTTATTTTGGATGGCTTCAAAATTTAAAAGCTGTATAGGTAATGGAGATGGGTTGGTTAATTTATGAATGAACCCATCTAACACCTGGGCAGTAAAATTTACAACTCCTCCATTGGGGTCAAAATCGGGAGTACCTGTGAATATGCCTGCAGTGAGTATATTATTGGAAGGGTCAACGCTTATTGCGCGACCTTCATCGCCACCTGTTCCTCCAAAAGTACATACCCATCCAAAGTTTAAAGCTGCACCCAATTTCAGAATAAAACAATCGTAAGCCCCGTTTGCAGTTCTGTTTGCAGTTGCACCTGAGGGGTTAAAGTCCACAGTGCCGCTGTACCTTCCTGATGTGTAAATATTTCCCATAGCGTCAACTTTTATTGCTAAACCCATATCTTCACCAGTACCGCCAATTCGCGTGGCCGAAACGTAATTGCCCAATGCATTGAGCCGGGAGATAACAATATCGCGGGATCCTGCCGCAACCAGGTTGCTCGTTCCTGCACCCGGGTCAAAATCAACTGTGGCTTCAAAATATCCAACACTATATATAGTTCCTCCACTTCCTATTGTAATATCACTTAATACATCATAACCTGTTCCGCCAAAGCGCCTCACCCATTGATAGTTTCCTGATGAATTTAGTTTGAGAATGTAGCCATCTAAACTTCCTGCAGCAGTTTGATTAACAACTGCAGCCCCAGGGTCAAAATCCACAGTTGCATCAAATGAGCCCACAATGTAAATGTTGCCCGAAGCATCCTCGGCTATGCGTTCAGCGTTAACCGAAGAGGTGCCTGCAATGTGTTTAGCCCACACAAAATTACCTGCAGAACTCAGCTTTAAAACAAATACATCGCCACCGCCACCTGTAAGATTAAATACACCTGCTCCAGGGTCAAAATCAACGGTGTTTGGAAATCTGCCTGTAGTCACTACGTTTCCGGCATTATCTATCTCAATGTCACCAGGATGTTCCATTTGATTACCTCCAAACCGCCTTGCCCAAACAAAAGTCCCGGTATTGCTTAGCTTACAAATAAAGAAATCAACATATCCTGCCGATGTCATATTATAGGTACCTGCCCCGGGGTCAAAATCAACTGTAAGTCTGAAAGTGCCAAATACATACACATTATTGGAGGCATCCAGTGCAATAGCAGCTCCGTCATCCTCTTCAGCTCCTCCAATTCTGCGTGCCCATAAGAGGTTACCCGCAGGCGAATACTTGCATACATAAATATCCCAAATACCTGCCGATGTAAGATTTACAACTCCGGCACCCGGGTCAAAGTCAACAGTATTTTGAAACCCACCGGTAACATAAACATTGCCTGATGCATCGGTAACTACATCATTGCAGTCATCAACACTGCTACTGGCTATTTGCCGCGCCCACTGTAAAGTTTGAGCATTAAGAGATACAGTCTCTAAAAGGCAAATTAACAGCAACAGCAGTTTTAAATTGGTTATGCGTAACGGCATTGATGATTTTTGGTTTATATAATTGATTGATTCTCCAAAAATAAGGAGAAGACGGTTGCAGGTCAATCACCAATTATGGTTAATTTGGTAAATGCGCGTAATTTTAAAGCGAATGCTTAATATAAAAAGGCACGCAAAATATTTTTCGAAATAGTTTTAGAAACGGCTTCACCAACAGAATTTACCTGCAGCTTTTGATAAATTCTCCTTATATGTGAATGAACGGTTTCATAACTGATGTGCAATTCATCAGCAATCATTTTATAGGAATGGCCTTTTACCAGGAATTGTAGAACATCTCTTTCACGTTTGCTTAAGTTGTAATTCTCATTTTCTGCAGTAAAGGATTTTACCGGTTGTATAAGAGCAAACTGGTTAAGCACATTGCGCGCAATTACGGGAGTCATGGGTGCACCACCTTCATAAACATCTTTTATGTGGCTGATGAGCGACTCCATTTTTGCATTTTTTAAAATGTAACCATTTGCACCTGCACATATACTGGCAAATACTTTTTCATCATCCTCGAAACCTGTAAGCATCATAACAGGCAGATCGGGATAATCTTTTCGTATGGTTTTTACAGCTTCAATTCCGCTTACAGGTGGCATATCAATATCCATCAGAATCACATCTGGTTTATAGGTAGCTATATGATTCAGTATATTCTCATGCGATTCAAATGAAGCAATTACTGCCATGTTTTTAGTTGTGGACAACAATAGTGTAACCGAGTCGCGGATGTTTTTATTATCATCAAAACACAATATGCGGAGTGAATCTTTCATGCTGTAAAAATGACTATTACATTTTTTATAAGATATAACCAGATATGGTGAAATGTTTCACTTGTTATTTCATAGCGTTAATTCAACAGTTGTTCCTTTATTAAACTTGCTTTCAATTTTAAACCTGCCTTTCATTTCTTCTGCACGTGCATTCATATTCTTAATGCCATTTCCCCCAAGACTATTTTTTGATAACGAATTAAAAGATGCCGGTAAACCCTGTCCATTGTCCGTTATCTGAATACGTAATCGCTTTGATTTTTTATTTATTGAAATGATCACTTCTGTGGCCTGTGAATATTTTATTATGTTGTGGATGGCCTCTTTATAAATCAGGAAAATATTTTTGCGTTCGGTCATACCTAATTTAGTTTCAGCCAGCGATTCATCAAAATTTATCTGGAAGGAAATTCCAGCAGTACCAAGTAATGAAGCAGCATAGGCTTCCATTCTCATCACAAGGTTTTTAACTGTATCGTTGCTCGCTTTTGCAGCCCAAACCACATCGCTTGTTTTATCAATAATTTCGCTTGATGATGATTCTATTTTTTCAAGAATGGATTTTATTTCTTCAGCACCAATCTCACCATTGAGCTTTGCATTTGCTATCTGGCTGTAAAGATTAATACTA
Organism: Bacteroidia bacterium; assembly: GCA_044230205.1. Lineage (GTDB taxonomy): Bacteria > Bacteroidota > Bacteroidia > AKYH767-A > OLB10 > JAEUTH01. The sequence goes on along the minus strand of JBGARN010000061.1, from coordinate 10,542 downwards.
CCCAATGTGCTGCCGATGTCATCATGCAAATCACGCGCTATTTTATTCCGCATTTCCTGCAATTTTAAAATCTGCCTGATTCTATAGCGATAAAAAATGTATGCTCCGGCAAGAATCGTTATTACAATTAGAATGTAAAACCAAAAAGTGCGATAAAATGGTGGAGTAATTACTATACGTAACAAACCTTCATCACTTTCCAGTCCATCACTGTTAATTGCTTTATATTTTAATTCAAATTTTCCGGGTGGTAAATTGGTGTAAGTAATCAATGGGCTAAACTCATTGCTTCTCCAATTGTCGTCAATACCGTTTAATCGGTACATATAGGTCACCTGCTCGTTATCAGAAAAACAATTGGAAGAGAGATAAAATTTCAGAAAATTTTTATCATGGTTTAATTTTATTTCCTGCATAAGCAGGGAGTCGGAAGGAGCATCAAGCACCCAAAGTTTTGTAATATGAACTTTTGGCTTTTCAGTGTCTTTCAAAATTTTTTGAGGATTGAATGAAATAAAACCGCCATTAAATCCTGCACTCAATGTACTGTCACTTTCATTAAAAAAATATCCTGATGTGCTTTCAGGAATTCCATGTTTGGAATCATAGAGCTTATACTTTTCAGCTTTTGTATTATAGTTAAGCAAACCTTTTGAGGTTATAAACCATAAAGAGCTTAAATGGCCTCTTGCCATTCCCTGTAAAGATTTAAAGTCACTTTTGATAGATTTGAAAGGAGAATTGATATTCTCAGGAAAAAATTTAAACAAGCCATTGCCTTGTGAAGCCACCCAAAAACTTCCGTCATTATTTTCAAGAATATCAAATACATCATTGATGGCAAAGGGAGTTTTGCTCTTTTCATTTTCCCATGAATTAGTTGTTATGTACACCGGGTGGTTTACGGTATCATGAACACGAAACGAATCAGGATGAAAATCAGCCGGTAAAATAAATTGTGACAACCCTCTTGAGGCACCACAAATCCACATGCGTTTTTTAGAGTCTATATAAATCCTGCGCACCAGGTTTTCAATATAATTTGGTTCTGTTCGGCAAAGCCAAAAATAATTTTTCCGTGGCAAATCTATTAAGGTAATATACTGTCCATAAAAAGAACTCAACACCAACTTTCTTTTATCAAGCTGAATATTTCCAATAACATTAACACGTGAGGCATAAATGGAGAAAAAGCCCATGCTGGCACTTTGTTTGGCAACAGGCATGGTTCTTAATTCCATTTTAAGAGTGTCTAATATGAAGATGGTTTTATTACTGCCGATAAAAATTTGTTCATCATCATCACAATATATGCTGGTTAATTGCAGAGCTTCATTATCATATGTGAGCTTTTTATGATTGTATCGCTCATCGTTTTTAGTTTTATAAAACAAACCACAATCAGTTGCAACATATTCTGCCCCACTCTTTAGCACCACACGTTGATGCACCTTACAGTTAGTGCTTTCGTTTTCTTTAATCAACCTTGTGAGTTCAAATTGATTTTGCATCTTATCGTACAAATAAATTCCCTGGTTACTGCAGATCCACATTCGGCTGAAATCATCCCGATAAATAAAATTGACACGACCTGAAATGTTTTGTTCAAAACCGTATGCAGTTGTAAAAGCTTTTTTATTCAAATCGAAAAAGAAAACGCCTGAATTTTTCGTACCGCACCAAAGAATTCCCCTATCATCTTCAGCAATAGAAATAATTTCATCGGCTGAATAATTCAGCGAATCAGTACCATCAAAAATGTAGCTCTTCAGCAACCGGGTATCATAATCGAATTCATGCAATGCATTGTCCCATGCTCCGCAATACAACCTGTTGTTGCTGGCATTAAGAATGCAATTTATAGTTATGGCTGCTTTGCCGGTATATTTTTTTCTTTGAAATGCATCAGGACTACTTGCCTTTTTAAGTGAGTTAATTATTGATGCAACATAAGCAGTGGTGTCAATGAACAAAATATCATAAATACTGTTTGTTTTGGTTTCATACTGTTTACTTAATATTCTTTTTCTGACATCGAATAGCTGCATACCGCCATTATTATAGCCAATCCATATCATACCACTGTTCTTGTCGAAACGGATTACATTAATGTTGTTAGAATTAATCCCACATGTGTTTTTATTATATGTTGTAAAACGCTGATTCCTGAAATCGAATGCACATACTCCTGATGAGGCAGTGCCTACCCACAACACCGAATCATCATCGTAAGCAAGTGTGGTAATATTATTTCCGCAAAGCGATGCCGGGCTATTTTCATCATGCCTGAAAACATAACAATCACGACCATCAAACCTGTTCAAGCCATCTTTTGTTCCAATCCACATAAAGCCCTGCTTATCACGTAGCATGCAGGTTACCTGGTTATCAGAAAGCCCTTGTTGTGAAGTAATGCGTTTTAAAGCAATATGTTTTGGTTGCGCTAAAGCACAACATTGGATCAAAAAGAGAATTAAAAATAGGGAATTCCTTTTGGACATATTGAATCAGAAATCGGTAGTAATAAAGATATTGAAAATATATGATTGATTTAAATACGGTTATGTTGGTAAGTGGATAATGCCTCGATATAATTTCAATTGACGTTGGTAAAAGAAATTCTTGTTATGAAGCAGAACTGGTAGAAATTATAAAAGAAACAGGTGTTGCTGTTTATTGATTCGTTGCCTAAAAAAAACGCGAACCAAATTAGTCCGCGTTTTCAATTTCTGAAAAGAGAATTATGCTACAACATCTCTGCCAATACTATTATAATAAAAACCAAGCTCCTTCATCTTTGCATTTTCATAAAGATTACGTCCGTCAAAAATTACTTTGTTTTTAAGCTTGGCTGCAATTTTATCAAACTCAGGTGTGCGGAATAAACTCCATTCAGTTGCTATAAGTAAACAGTCTGCACCTTCAAGCGGAATGTAAGCATCATCACAATAAATTATTTTATCGCCAATTTGTTTTTTCACATTCTTCATGGCTTCAGGGTCAAATGCTGCAACACTTGCACCTGCAGCTAATAACTCATCAATGATGTATAATGCCGGCGCTTCACGAATGTCATCAGTATCCGGCTTAAAGGCTAATCCCCACAAGGCAATCTTTTTGCCTTTCAAATCGCCTTTGAAATATTTTTTGATTTTTTCAACGATAACTACTTTTTGCTTTTCATTCACATCCATAACAGCATCGAGTACTTTAAAATCGTATTTATATTCTTTTGCTGTTTGTGCCAATGCCTGAACATCTTTAGGGAAACAGCTTCCGCCATAACCAATTCCTGCAAAAAGAAAACGCTTGCCTATTCGTGCATCAGCTCCTATTCCAATACGAATGCTATCTACGTTAGCTCCAACACGCTCGCAGAGATTAGCAATTTCATTCATAAATGTAATTTTAGTTGCCAGGAAAGCATTGGCTGCATACTTGGTCAGTTCAGCACTGCGCTCATCCATAAAATAAATGGGATTGCCCTGGCGCACAAATGGCGCATACAGCTCACTCATTATTTTCTTTGCTTTTTCTGATTTTGTTCCAATCACTACACGATCAGGTTTCATAAAATCATCTACCGCAAATCCTTCACGCAAAAATTCGGGATTGGAAATCACATCAAATTCTGAAGTACATTTTGCTGCAATAGCATCACGAACTTTTTCTGCTGTACCAACAGGCACTGTGCTTTTATTGATTACAATTTTATAATCTTTAATCAGTTCGCCTAACTGATTGGCAACGCCAAGAACATACCGCAAATCAGCACTTCCATCCTCTCCCGGAGGTGTTGGCAATGCAAGAAAAATTATAGTTGCATCTTTTATACCTTCATTAAGATCAGTGGTAAATTTAAGACGGCCTTGCTTAATGTTGCGTTCAAATAAAACATCAAGGTGAGGCTCGTAAATCGGAATTACGCCATTGCGCATTTTTTCAACTTTTTCTTTGTCGATATCAACGCAAATAACATGGTTACCCATCTCGGCAAAGCATGTGCCTGTAACAAGGCCTACATAGCCTGTGCCTACTACTGCTATATTCATAAGTTATGTATTAATGATTTATGTGTTAACAAAGCGGGGGATATTGAAAATCGGAATTTGTGTATTTAAACGCTTACAGCTGTTTCTTCTTTTACAAACTGAAGAACAGCATCGGTTATATATTTTAATTGTTCATTGCTCAGCTCGGTGTGCATAGGTAATGAAATTACGCGTGTTATTAAATCTTCTGTTACCGGAAATGCGCCATCAGGATAACGATCACTTCTGTAGGCTTTTTGCTGATGCACAGCTACAGGATAATAAATCATAGCCGGAATTTCTTTGCTTGCCAGGAACTCACGCATTTTATTGCGGTCAACACCATTTAGCTGCAGGGTGTATTGATGAAATACGTGATTGCTCCATGGAGCGCGTACCGGTATTTTGATATTGGGATGATTAGCAAATGCTTTATCATAATAAGCTGCTGCTTCATTTCGTGCTGCTGCATATTCATCCAGGTGAGCCAGCTTAACCCTAAGTACGGCAGCCTGAATACTGTCTAAGCGCGAATTGCAGCCTATTTCATCATGATAGTATTGTTTGCCCTGGCCATGATTAGCCATCATGCGGAGTTTTGCGGCAAGTGCATCATCGTTAGTAAACATAGCGCCACCATCACCATAGCAGCCCAGGTTTTTTGAAGGGAAAAACGATGTGCAACCTACTGTGCCTATTGTTCCGGCTTTTGCAGTTGTGCCGTTTTTAAATTTGTATTCAGCACCAATGGCCTGAGCGGTGTCTTCAATAACATAAATATTATGCTTTTTGGCAATGCTCATTATAGCTTCCATATCGGCACACTGTCCGTATAAATGCACAGGTACAATAGCTTTTGTTTTTGGAGTGATAGCTTTTTCAATAGCAGCCGGATCTATTGTAAAAGTGTCAGGGTTTACTTCAACCAATACCGGTTCAAGGCGCAATAAGGCAATAACTTCTGCCGTGGCAACATAAGTGAATGATGCAGTAATAACTTCATCACCGGGTTGCAAGCCAAGTGCCATCATGGCAATTTGCAAAGCATCAGTTCCGTTGGCACACGGAATAACATGTTTTATTTTAAGATATTTTTCAAGATCGGCCTGAAACGATTTTACTTCCGGGCCATTAATAAATGCTGTTGATGCAATAACATCCAGCACTGCTTTATCAATTTCGGGTTTAATTTTTTCATATTGACTTTTTAAGTCAACCATTGCAAGCTTTTTCATGAGAGTATTTCTAATTTGCGGTTATGCATTTCATTTCCTAATTGCCGATTATAATCAGCGTATTATTTTATTAAAAAACAGAACAACATTAATTGTCCAATTTTTATTGAAAGATTGCGAAAGTAACGATTTATGCAATTGGAAAAGCATGGAATTACCATAGCCGATTGAATAACCTTGGTTTAAGTTAAACATTCTATATTTACGGCTTTAATTACTATTGACAGTGTACAGAATTCTATTCGCATTTTCTTTCCTTCTTTTATTACAGGTTCGTGCTTTTGGCCAGTACAGTGTTAAAGATTCATCAATAAATGCAGTTCTGGTTGGAGTTGGGGCTGGGATATATCTCCCCGGTGGAGATCTGGCCGATCGCTTTGGGGGTAATCTCAATATCCATCTTTCATGCGGAATTAAAAGAGCCAACAACTGGATATATTCGTTTGAAGGAGATTACATCTTTGGTGATAAAATTAAAGATGATGATTTGTTTAAAAACATTAGCACCAGCGAAGGATATATAATAGGGAATGACGGTAAGTTTGCCACTGTGCGCACTTTTGAGCGGGGATACGCTATTACATTTAATGTTGCGCGGCTGATTGCAACCGGCAAGCCAAACAGGAACACCGGTTTTTTATTGAGAGCCGGGGCAGGATTTTTACAACACAAAATTAAAATTGAAACTGTGGGGAACACTGTTCCTTATCTTGATAAAGAGTATCGAAAAGGTTATGATAAACTTTCCAATGGGCTTGCGCTGCATCAGTTTATCGGATACCAGTATATGAGTAATAAGCGGACCCTCAATTTTTTTGCAGGTTTCGATTTTTATGAGGCTGTAACCCAATGCAGGCGCGACTATAATTTTGATGAGCAAAGAAAAGACACCTCAACACGTACTGACCTGATGTATGGAATAAAAGTAGGATGGATATTGCCTATTTATAAGCAAGCCCCAAGTACACTTTACTTCAACTAAAGAGTTGGTGATAAAGTGAGTTTTTGTTATTTTTATGGCCATTATATTTTTACAATTAATCCCCCTTTAATGTTGATTATTGCAGCGACTGATATGTAGCAATCGATCATCCCCATACGAAATTTTTTATGGTTATCATTTACCTGATTATAGTTAAGGCTTATGGGTTGCTAATCTGGATAGCATCAGTTTTTAATACTAAGGCTTTAAAATGGCGTAAAGGTCGGGTTAGGCTATTTAACCAGATTGAAAAGGCGCTGCAGAATGATGGGCAAAAACGAATATGGTTTCACTGCTCCTCACTTGGCGAATTTGAACAAGGCAAACCTGTTATTGAGTCTGTAAAAAAAGATTTTCCAAGTTATAAAATAGTGCTAACATTTTTTTCTCCTTCAGGGTATGAGATAAAAAAAAATGATCCGTTGGCTGATTATGTTTTTTATCTGCCCCTTGACGGGCCTTTTAGTTCCAAACGGTTTATTAATCTCGTAAAGCCACATGCAGTGTTTTTTGTAAAGTATGAATACTGGCATTTTTATATTTATTATTTGCGACAGTTGAAAATTCCGCTTTATTATTTCTCCTGTATTTTCAGGCCTTCGCAGCCTTTTTTTCAATTTTACGGCAGGTTTTATAAAAATATGCTGCAGCGCATCACCCATATTTTTGTACAAAACCAGGAATCATTGGTGATACTGTACAAGCACAGTATTCCTCATGTTACGGTTAGTGGCGATACTCGTTTCGACCGGGTTTACGCAAACAGCCTGAACACTAAAAAGTATCCGGAGATTGAAAAATTTATTAATGGAAGTAAAGTAATGATTGCTGGGAGCATCTGGTCCAGTGATGAGCAACTGCTTATTCCTTTAATTAATCAATCAACCGGGTACCGTTTTATTATAGCTCCGCATGAAATCAACACATTGAAAATTCAGCAACTCGTAGCATTGCTAAAGAAAAAATGCATCAGGTATTCGGATCTTAAAATGGGTTATATTGGTGATGCTGATGTTTTGATAATTGATAACATTGGCATGCTGTCATCGCTTTACCAGTATGCTAACATTTCGTATATAGGCGGAGGATTTGGCGCAGGCATTCATAATATATTGGAAGCTGCAGTGTTTGGGAATGCACTGATTTTTGGTCCTAAGTACCAGAAGTTTCGGGAGGCTGTTGAGCTGATTGAGCTGAAAGGAGCATATTCAGTAAATAACTATAACCAGCTAAAAGAATGTTTTGATCTGCTCAATACCGATGAGCAATTTTTCAACCGTGTATGTGAGACCAACAAAAAATATGTTGAAAGCAAAAAAGGCGCTACAGAAATTATTATGAATTACCTGCACATGAACTGGTAATTGGTTTAATTCTCATTTTCCAAAAACCGCAAACTGTTTTTTTCATCTCCAACCTCTAATTCAGCTTCGCGTCCAAGAATCAGTGCAAAATTTTCTTTGGTATGTCCGGCAGGGAAACCGAAAACTACCGGGTAATTGAATTCGCTGGTATGCTCGCGGATAATTTCTTCTGCAGTTTTTCCGTAAGGCACTTTATTGTCATTCATGTTAGTCATTCCGCCTACTACTAAAGCTGCTATGTTTTCAAGTTTGCCTGTTCTTTTTAAATGTACCATCATGCGATCAATATGATAGAGGTACTCTTCAATATCTTCAATAAATAAAATTTTGCCAACACAATCCAAATCACTTGCAGTGCCTGTGCAGGCATATAATAATGAAAGATTACCGCCCACAATTTCTGCAGTGATGCTTCCGTGCTTATTCAGTTTTTGATGTTGTTCAGGTGTTTGCCATTCATACAATAATTCTTCGCCCTTTAATGCTTTCATCAGTGTTTCAAAACTAGGGGCATCAAAATTTTCTTTCTGAAAATTGATTAGCATATTAGCGTGAATAGTTTCTAAACCAATGTTAGTATGTGCATGAGAATGCAATGCAGTAATATCACTGAACCCTATAAGCCATTTCGGATAATCAATCAAAGGCGCCATATCAATGTCATCAATAATACGCAACATACCATAGCCCCCACGTGCACATATAATTGCTTTGATACTGTTATCATCTATCATGTGTTGCAGATCGGCTGCCCGTTCATTATCAGTTCCTGAATATTGATTGAATTCACCAAACAGGTTTTTCCCCAATACCGGTTCAAATCCATTATTACGCAACAGTTCTATACCATACTCTATTTCAGCTGGCGTTACTTTTCGTGCGGGGGCAACAATGCCAATTTTATCTCCTTTCAAATAATCGGGTCTGATCATAATTAATATGTATTTATTTTAGCTCAGCAAATAAAACATAAAAAAACCTCTGCTTGATAACAGAGGTTTCATTAAACTATTTATCTGATTAAAAGACGTGCTAATTAACAATAAGTTTTTTGGTAACGCTTCCTATGCGTAACAGGTAAACACCTTTATTATAGTTAGATGTATTAATGCTTACCTCACGATCAAATAGTGTATCAGAAATTTTTTCACCTACGATGTTATAAACTTCAAGATGGGTATTGATTGCATTGGAAATAACATTTACAACATTGTGTGCAGGGTTAGGATAAATAGTAAACGAAGTGATTGGCGTAACCATTTGTTCGTTAATACCCACTGTATTGTTGTTTGCACTGAATGTTGGCAACTGAATAATGAAATTACCAGTGCCATTTGGCACACGTGCAAAGCCCATGTCGGTAATCTGATTACCCCAGATTACTGTGTCAACTAATTCCTGGTTAGCATTTAAAAGGAATAAAAACTCCCCTGAGGCTGACAGTTTAAAGTTTGCATGTAACGGTCCTTGTACGCTGTCCTCATCAGCCCAAACAATTAGGTAATCATTCGGCTGAATGATAGTTCCTGACGGGAATTGCCACTTATCAAGATTAAGATAATTGTCAGTCAAATAATACCCGCTGATATCAACAGGGTTTGCACTTTTATTATACAACTCAATCCAGTCGTCATATTCACCGGCATTATCAGCAGCAGTGGTAAGGTTTGAAGCCATTACCTCATTAATAACTACAGCCGAATCAGAAGACATTACCGGTGCTATAACATAAGTATATACATTATGCTCTGCTCCCGGTGGATCGTACTTAACTGTTTTTTCCGTGTTGTTGGCAACAGCTTCTACATAAAAACGTACCCATGTTCCTGCTGCCATTCCGGGGATGCTTGCTCCATAAGTTCCATCGCCCGATGCACCGTCATTGTGCATACCATCATCGTACATTGGCAGCTTTAAAAAATTACCTACAATAGCATTGGAATAATACAGGTTCATACCGTTCATGCTATAAATTGAAGTAGCATTAGAAGTAACATCTACCGTTTGATTTCCTTGTGGCTGCTGCCATGCAACACCATTGGTATAATAGGTAGTGTTGGTAATTACCGGAGAAACTTTATTGACTTCAACATTGCTTAATAGGTAACTTTTACGTGAAGTGATAAAGTTTTTAAGCACCAATATCTCACTGTTAAATTGGGCATAACTATAAAGTTTCTTCGGATCGTTTTGCACCATGGTATCAATTAAACTCTTATAGGTATTGATGATACCAAATGCCGATGCAGTATCATAATCTTCTTCTATCAATGTGCGCATATGTGCCAGATAACGCTGACGATATTCAGGCACAGCAAAAAGACGGTTCATCAGGGGATAGTTGACATTAGTGGCATTATAAAAAGGACTCCATGATTGATGTGCCGGATCCATTACACTATTGCCATCATATTCCTGTGGCGTTATGCGCCCGGTTTCCTGTTCATAGTAAACATAGTAATCCATTTTACCTTTATAAATATAGCTGTCATCATCCGAAAATAAATTCTCACTGGCCAGGAACCATAATGCACGGTCAACATCCATTTTTGCAGGTAAAACGGCTGGCAGATTTGCCAAAGGTGTATTTTCAAGCACATCAGTGGTTTGTACTAAATCGTCCCATGGATTGATTTTCGAAGTGCTCTTAAGCGTATAGTATTGCTTATACAAATTGGTATCGCTGCCTAAATAATTTAAAGCAGCAGTACCATCACCCCAGTTCGGTCCGCCACCGCCACCGCTTCCTGGTGGTTTATCTGCCCGCCAGTTAGTGCCATCATTACTTAAAAACCATTCCTGTAAATAATCCTTGTTTAATTGCTGCACACTTGGATATACGCCCCAATTGGCGCCATTGATATATAATTTCACAAAACATGATTTAGCAGTAGGAATATGTTTTTTAATCTGGTGCTGATAAAACACTT
>JBGARN010000060.1:0-25248 GCA_044230205.1 Bacteroidia bacterium | reverse complement strand
GTTCCTGCAAGGCGACCATGATTATAAATACTCTCAAGATTCCGCAATACATTATTGCTTCGATTGGTAGATGAAAAAATACGGTCAACAAAATCAGAACCGGGCTGATGTAAATCCTCTTTTTTGACAGTAGCACATTTGTGGTTTAATAATGATTCAGCCTGGGTACCAAGCAGTTCACTTATCTGATTATAATTCATAACTGTTAATTAGTGATAGTGTTTAAAGGGCGGCAAAGCTAAAAATTATTTTTACTGCCTTTATGGATGAATTATTTAATGCGATTGACCTATTCTACCAGTTCAATTGGCTTATTCCTTTTCATAATTGCACCAATAATTATGGCAAAAAAAGCCGACATGAAAGCCGAACCAAACAATGACTTTACAATTTGCCATGCATCAAAACCAGGTATTGGTTCAGCCTCAATTTTTTCACGAATCTTATCCATTTCGCTATCAGGTGCACCAAATTTCTGGGCAATGTTTACCGGTAATTCATGTGTCATATATTCCATGTAGCCGGTGTCAATAAATTCAGTATAGATGTAATTAAATCCGATTCCAACAATCCCAGCAATAAATAAGGTTAAAAAACCGGTTGTAAATGCTTTTCCTAAGGTAATATAACCACCACCTGCATTACGCTCTTCTTTAATGGCTATAACACAAAATACTACCGTAAATATTATTGCTAAAAACATAAGTAACAGGCCAAGCAACGAATGGCTAAACCCAAGAAGGTAAATTATTACCATCCACAGTGCATTACATCCTGCAAGCAATAGTGCATATTTAACGTATCCTTTATTCATAGTTTTAATATTTTTAAGTTCTGTGATTTATATATTGAATGCAAATACGAATTAAACAATAATTCCTCTTTACAAATCCTTCAATCAAATTAATTTTTCAATATTCGCTGCATGCTTAAAAATAACCAAATGCAATATTCAGAAAAACAAATTATGCCAAATAAAAAACCTGTTTTAAAAAATCGCTTCATCGTTTATTTGATACAACCCGGCTACATTGTTACACTAACCTTATTATTAATGTTAAGCTCAGGTTTACTTGCACAACTAAGAGAGCCGATACGCCTTCCATTAAATACAGGCTGGACATTCAGAGAAGCCAATGAAGGCAAATGGATGAATGCCACTGTTCCGGGTTGTGTTCATACTGATCTGATGGACAATAAAATTATACCTGACGTTTATTGGGGAAATAATGCCGATAGCGTAAAATGGATTGAAAATAAAGATTGGGAATATAAAACTTCATTTACTGCAGATGAAAAACTTATGGATCGGGAATTTATTGATCTTATTTTTGAAGGACTGGATACTTATGCAGATGTTTTTGTTAATGAAACAAAAGTGCTTGAAGCCTCTAATATGTTTATAGGCTATACGGTAAATGTTAAGCCTTACATAAGCAGAGGAACTAATACTTTACGAATCTATTTTTATTCGGCCATAAATAAAGCATTGCCGTTATATCGTGCCTCCAATGTCAAGTACCCGGCAGATAATGATGATTCTGAAACCAAGATAAGTGTATTTACCCGCAAAGCTGCATATCAATACGGTTGGGATATTGCCCCCCGCATGGTTGGGTGTGGCATTTGGCGGCCTGTAAAATTAGAGGCCTGGAGTGGGGTTAAAATTAATAGTGTAAGTTTTAAGCCGGTTAAAATAACAACCAAAAAAGCTAAATATGATGCAGAAATTAATTTATCCACTGCAAATAATGGTCCATTACAAATAATTGTTCGCGATTATGAGAATGGTGAGCGTACAGCTAAAAAACTTTTGTTGAATGCTGATAACCGCACCATGAAAATAAAGATACCGGTGAATATTAAAAACCCGGAAATGTGGTGGCCAAATGGTAGTGGTGTGCAACCTATGTATGATATCGATATTGATATAGCTGCAGGAAATAATCTATACAAGTGCACAGCATCAATTGGTGTACGAACTGTGGAAGTAATAAATAGCCCTGATCAGACAGGAAAAAGTTTTTATTTAAAAGTAAACGGACTTCCGATGTATATGAAAGGTGCAAATTACGTTCCTATGGATCTTTTTCCATCAAGAATAAGCACCAATGATTATTTGAAGCTATTTGCTGCTGTTAAGCAGGCAAATTTTAATATGATTCGTGTTTGGGGTGGCGGCATTTATGAAAGTGATGAGTTTTACCGTTTTGCAGATGAAAACGGAATTCTGATCTGGCAGGATTTTATGTTTTCAGGTTGCATGTATCCTTCAGACTCATCGTTTATGGCACAGGTTAAGCAAGAAGCTGAATATAATGTGAAACGTTTAAGTAATCATCCTTCTCTGGCTTTATGGTGCGGGAATAATGAAATTCAGGTAGCCTGGGATAACTGGGGCTGGCAAAAAAAATATAACATCAATACGGAAGAGGCTGCAAAAATGTACTCTGGATATAAAAAAATATTCCACGAATTGCTGCCATCGATTATTGCTAAATCAGATAGTGGACGATTTTATTTTCCATCTTCACCGCAAAGCAATTGGGGAAATGCAAATGCCCTGAAATCGGGCGATAATCACTACTGGGGCGTATGGCATGGTGAAGAACCGGTTGAAAGTTATCTAACCAATATTCCACGCTTTACCAGTGAATTTGGATTACCTTCTTTACCCGGAATTAACACATTGGCACGCTATGTTGACCCTGATAAACTAAAACTGGATAACGATGCTGTTAACAGCCGTATGAGAAGTTACAAAGGTTTGGGCCTTTTAAAAAAGTATACTGAAAATAACTATGGACCGGTAACCAACCTTGAAGAGTTTTGGTATAAGTCAAATATTCTGCAGGCTGAAGCCATCACAAAAGCAATTGAGGCCCAACGTGCATCAAAACCTTTTTGCATGGGTTCATTGTATTGGCAGCTTAACGATTGCTGGCCCGGTATTACCTGGTCTTCAATCAACTGGAACGGAGAATATAAAGCACTGCAATATGCTGCTGCCGAAGCTTTTCAACCTGTTTTGATTACTCAAAAAAAGGAAAACAATAATATTAAGCTGGTAATTATAAATGACAGAGCTGAAGACATCCAGGCTAAAATTACTCTACGCTTAATTAATTTTAAAGGAGATGTAGCCTGGAATAAAGTTTACAAACTAAAACTTAAAGCCAATGAAAATTTAAGTTTAGCTGTTGACTCACTTGAAGATCGTTTAAAAAAAGTCGGAAAAAATAATGCGGTACTTCAATGCATTTTATATAGCAGCAAAGGACTAATTACCAGCCGTAACCTCTTTTTCGAAAAAACAAAATTGCTCAATTTGCCTGAACCGGATTTTGAAAAAGAAATTTGTGAATATGGTAAAGGTTATGTGCTCTCTGTACGATCGAAAACCGTTGCAAAAAATGTAAGTCTTAATGTTGTAAACAGCAATAGTACATTTTCTGAAAACTTTTTTGATATGATGCCGGGCGAACTGAAACAAATAGTTATCAATTCAGATTTATCTATTGATAGTGTTTTGGAAAATCTGAAAATCGTTTGCTCACAAAATGAAGTCGCTAAACAATCGCGTTAATTCCAAACGTATTGCTTCTTATTCATAAGTAATGCCTCACCGGTAATAGTAAGTTCATTGGTTGCCGGGTTATACACTTCAGTTTTATAAAGTACCCTGTTTTTATCCGGAAAAATTTCCTGAACGGTTACTACAGCTTCATATTCAGTTCCTGTAAACATAGGACGCATAAACTGCAATGTTTGCTTCATATATACATTACCATCAGCATATATCTGTGTACCGAACAACTTGGTAAAAACGCTTCCACCTAAATATCCATGTATTATACACCTTCCAAACATGGAAGCTTTTCCTGCCGCTTCATCAATATGTAACGGATTGGTATCTCCTGAAACTTTGGCATAAGTATTTACATCATCCTGTGTATAGCTGAAACGATGCTTAAACTGATCTCCTGGCTTTATCATAAATTTAATGCTATTAATTAATTAATACTTTATTATTATAATTCTATTGATTTTTAATGCACCTACCTAAATCCTTCAAGCACTTTTAACTTCAATTAACTTAATTCTTTTGCCCCTGTTAATAAAATTTAACAATTGTGAATAACTAAAAGGCTACTAATAATCCCTGCGACCCAACAAAATCAATGCTTTACAGCTAAAATGATAAATTGTTAATTAATTAACTCACAGGTAGCAAAGGGACAGTAAAAACACTTACTTTTGCGCCCGATTTTAAAAACTAGGCTTTGTGCCGCAAATCAAAACAAAAAATGAATACTAAAACAAGTACAGCAAACAAAAATTTGTACAACGCATGGGTTGATACACAGAAAAAAATGATCGACACCGTTACTGAATCAACTCAAAAGCTTGCCAACAACGAGATGGTTGGTGAAACTCTTGAAAAAGGTTCTGAGCTTTACAAAAACTGGCTTGACACCCAACTTGCATTTATTAATAAACAATCAGCCAAATTACAGGATAATCCTACAACTGCATTGCAACCTGAAAACTTAACTGAAACAGCTAAAAACTGGATGCAAAACCAAATGCAGCTTACCAAAGAATTTATGGATTTCTCAATGAATACCATGAAGGAATACATGCAAACTGTTGTTAAAGCTAATCCAAGCTTAAATGGTAATGGCGAAAAAATGTCGGCATTGTTCAACCAAAACATGGATACTTTTAAGAAGTGGAATGAAACACTTAATAAAAACTATGAGCAAATGCTTGCAACATTGGATAACAAAACTGTAAAGAATGCAATGCAAGGAATGTTCATACAGGGAGACCTTTATAATAAATTTGTTGAAATGTGGGCGCCTGTATTAAAAGCAATGCAAAACCAGGATTTCAGAATGGAAAAACTCAGCAGCCTTATCAATCCTGCTGAATACAAGCAGCTTATGGACAAAATGCTAGGATGGAATAAAGAGTTAATGAATAACTTCTCTGCTCCTTTTAATACATCAGCACCTATGAATGAGTGGATGAACCAAATGAGTTCAATAAATAAAAACATGATGAATATGCTTAATCCATCAAACAACCCGGCTGCTGACATGATGAAAAATATGTTCAACATGTTTAATATGCAAAACAAACCGGCTGCTTCATTTTTCAGCATGTTCAATAACAATAATGATTTTATGAAGGCATGGGGTAATGTATTCAATACACAAAACAACCCTATGTTTAATAATGAAATGATAAAGAACTGGATGAATATGTTTGGCAATCCTCAGTTTGCTGAGTATTTTAAAAATATGCCGAACATGTTTGCAACGGAAACAAATCCATTTTTCAATAATGACCTGATGAAGAAATGGATGGAAAACTTTAGCACTAACTCGTATGGTGATTTTGCTAAAAACTATTTCAATTTCTTCAATATGAATAGTGCGGTTAACAATGAGTTGATGAAAAACTGGTCAAACATGCTTAACCTGCAGAATAACCCGATGGCTGAAGTGTTCAAGAAGATGATGGAAATGCAGCATTTGAATAACAACCCAATGCTGAATTTATTCCAGGGCAATGATGTATTTGGCAAAATGATGCATATGTATAATTATATGTCGGGCTCGGTTGATCAGATGTTTGGCCCAATGTTCAGAATGATGACTCCGGGAAATCAGAAAGATAACATGGAATTGGTTACTTCATTGTTTAATCACTGGAATCAGTACCAGATTAAGAATGCTGAAATGCAATACATGACCTATAATGCCGGCTTAAAGGCATTAAAGAAAATTGCTGAAAATGTTCAGGCTAAATTTGCAAATGGTGAAGAATTTAAGGGCATGGCTGCATTTTATGCAGATTGGTTAAACACCAGCGATAAAGTATTTGTTGATCTTTTTGAAAGTGATGAATTCAGCAAGGTACAGGCTGAAGTAGCTGCTTTAACCCATAATTTAAAAAAGGAGACTGAGCAATGGATGGAAATTATGATGAATAATATCCCGGTTATCACCCGCACCGAAATGGATGAAACCTATAAAACAATTTATGAGTTGAATAAAAGGGTGAAAGATCTGGAACGTGCTAAACAAAACCCTGTTGCAGCTTCAAAACCTGCAAATGCTTCCAAGCCTGTAGCTTCAAAACCTGCTTCAAAAAGCAACAGCAAAAGGACAACAGGAAAAAGAAAGTAATTTACATGTTACTACATTAATTAAAAAGAGCCGTAATTAAACGGTTCTTTTTTTTTGAAACAGGTTCAGGCTGAGTTACAGCCAACCCTGTGATTATCAACATCACTTGTTTAGAGCACGTATTTTAACTTTATTTGTGCTTTCAAAAACCCCGTTAAAATTAAAAAAGAAATAAGCTATGTCAGAATTTGGATTTAAAGTGCCCGGTGCATCTTTGGCTGAAATCGGATTAAAAAATGTAAGTGCAGCGTACTGGAATTTGTCGCCTGCCGAATTAGTTGAAGAAACCATATTAAGTGGTGAAGGCGTATTGGCAGACACTGGTGCACTTGCCGTAGATACCGGTGAATTTACAGGTCGCTCGCCTAAGGATAAGTTCATTGTTTGCGACAGCGAAACAGAAAATAATGTTTGGTGGAGTGATGTAAACATCAAATTTCCTGAAGAAAAATTTGAACCTCTTTATCAACGTGTTTGTGCATACCTGTCAGGCAAAGAAGTATATGTGCGCGATGCCTATGCATGTGCTGATCCGGATTATAAGATGAACATTCGTGTTGTAAATGAATTACCATGGCATAACCTGTTCGTTAACAACCTCTTCTTGCGCCCTACAACAGAAGAATTGAAAAATTTTAAACATGAGTGGCTCATTATTGCAGCTCCCGGCTTTAAAGCTGATCCTAAAGTTGATGGTACCCGCCAGCACAATTTTGCTATTGTAAGCTTTACACGTAAAACCATTTTAATTGGCGGTACTGCCTACACCGGTGAAATGAAAAAAGGCATTTTCTCAGTGCTGAATTATGTAATGCCTCAGCATCGCGGTGTTTTACCAATGCATTGTTCTGCAAACATTGGTAAAAATGGTGATACCGCTTTGTTTTTTGGATTAAGCGGCACAGGCAAAACCACTCTGAGTGCTGATCCTGAGCGTGGTTTGATTGGTGATGATGAGCATGGATGGAGTGATAAATCAGTATTTAATTTTGAAGGAGGTTGCTATGCTAAATGTGTAAACCTGAGTAAAGAAAAAGAACCGCAGATTTTCGAAGCTGTAAAGTTTGGTGCACTGCTGGAAAACATTGAATTTTTTGAAGGCACATCAAAAGTTGATTTCGATAATATCAGTAAAACTGAAAATACACGTGTTGCCTACCCCATTCATTTTATTCCTAATGCTGTTGAACCTTCAGTTGCAGGACAACCGAAAAATATTTTCTTTTTAACCTGTGATGCTTTTGGTGTATTACCTCCTATAAGCCGATTAACAATTTCACAAGCCATGTATCATTTTATTTCGGGCTATACGGCAAAGGTTGCAGGTACTGAAGTAGGTGTTACCGAACCCACAGTTACATTCAGCGCATGTTTTGGCAAAGTATTTCTTCCATTACATCCGGCTAAATATGCCGAATTGCTTGGCGCTAAACTTAAAAAAGACAGTAACATCAGAGTTTGGCTGGTGAATACAGGCTGGAGCGGTGGCGCATATGGTGTTGGAAGTCGTATGAAATTAAGCTATACACGTGCAATGATAACAGCTGCATTGAACGGTCAATTGGATAAGGTAAAATTTGATACTCTTCCTGTATTCGGATTACAGATGCCTGTTGAATGTCCGAATGTGCCGGCTGAAATTCTGAATCCGAGAAATACATGGAAAGATAAAAATGCTTACGATGCTAAGGCTGCTGATCTTGCTGCAAAATTTGTAAAGAACTTTGAACAATATGCATCAGGTGTAAGCCAGGAAATAAAAGATGCTGCACCAAAAGTAGTGGCAGTAGAAGCATAATTTAATTTGTTTTACAATCAATAAGAAAAAGCCCGGTTAGCCGGGCTTTTTCTTTTTATATCATTTATTCAGAAAATGTCAATACAATTGTGAAAGTATAACATCTAAAATAACCGTAACCATGGCAAACGCTAAAAACATAATCTTTCAGAAGGATGGACAACCATTAAATGTAAACTTTGTATTTAAAGGAATCATTGGTGCCTCCTATGCCTTCACATTATGGGGTGCAAAAACCAATGATGTTATAATGGAAAAAAAGGGAAACAACTTAAATGATGATGATGATCATTATGATCTGCCTTTACCTGTTGACTCCAATACCGGACGATTAATAGAATTGAGCACCCTTTTAAAAGGCCTTGACGAAAAAGGAAAATATAAAATTACTATAGAAGTTTACCAGGGCGACCAGCTTATAGGTACTGAAGAAGAAATTGGATCAATTGAACCTGGCGAAACAAAGCAATCATTTATTTATGCTCGACTTGCAACCTTAAACTTAGCCTGATCATGAAAAAAATAATTCTTCTTCTTTGGATCATTGTAACAGGATTACAACTGCATGCACAAATAATCGCAGATAGTTTAATCAGCATTCAACGATTGAATATTGCTGTCCCGGGAATTCCTGCCTTCCAGGCTCTTGGCATTGAACCCGGCAACATATTACGTCCATCCGATATTAAATCAGTTGCATTAATGGTTTCTGAATTTCAGAGTAATGGTAGTTTTTTTCTTCCCTCTGCATTTGCGGCTGAAATTGCTCCTGTAATGCTTGCATCACCATCTGTATCATTGAATGAGTATCGTGAAAAAAAGTTTTTCAGGTTT
This sequence comes from Bacteroidia bacterium, assembly GCA_044230205.1. Classification (GTDB taxonomy): domain Bacteria; phylum Bacteroidota; class Bacteroidia; order AKYH767-A; family OLB10; genus JAEUTH01. Next base: position 16,419 of record JBGARN010000060.1, on the reverse strand, counting down.
TTGTATAAAACCCGGCTTTCTATGGCAACATCCACCGAAGACGAGATTGTACGCAACATGACAGGTGGCATCCGGTTTGCAATTATTGATAAAGGCGACTTCAAAATGGATACAGCCTTTTTAAAGGAAAATATTTTTAATGCACTCGATGACTCCATGAAATTACTTAGTACGGCACAAAAAATATTTATTAAGCAAACCAACACAAGCCCGATAGATTTTAGAGATAGTGCAGTAACTTCTACCTACTACAAATTCATACTCGACTCGCTTTATAAAAAAGAAAAATTAAATCGGTAGCAGCCATTGATAATGCAATTAAGGATTACAAGAAACTAAATTGGAATGCACAACGCCTTGAAGTAGCTTATGCTATTAATGGCGCTTCACCTGATTCTTCATTTCGTGATATTTCAGTAGTCCAGCATAATCTATGGGTCACTTATGCGCAGCCATTAGGCTGTAAAAAGCCATGGGGTCAGTTGCTGATTGGAGCAAACTTTACATCAGAAAAAATCAATGATAAATTCTATAACACCTTTGATATACCCATAAGGTTGTATGCAGGTACAAACCGTATTAAAGCTTTTGCCGAACTTGGATTAATCTTTAGCGATATTGATGAGATGGAAAAAAGTGCATTGATCAACTTTGGCGGAGAATGGAATATTATTGATGGAATTTGGCTTAATTTTTCAGGAGGTGTTGAAAACGCATTTCTTTCTGAAGCTAAATCGCAGTTTGTAAGCAATCTTAAATTCAATTTTACATTACCCGAGAAATTTAAATTGAATTAAGAATTTTTAGGTGCTTATAAATTTCCTGCTGTAAAAAATAAAAAGGTTATAAAAGCAGTTTTATTAATTGATTGCTTCTTAGCAATATTTACTTGAAAAAAATCGCAACTTAATTTTTTTGAGTCATAAGTTCACGCGCATTGGCCTCTGCAACTTTGGTGTATTGCTCACCTCCAATCATCTTGGCAATTTCAATAATCCGTTCATCACTATTGAGCTCTTTAATATTCGTTGTAGCAATCTTTCCTTCAGTTTGTTTATACACGAGCATGTGTCTGTTGCCCTTAGCTGCAATTTGAGGTAAATGCGTTATGGCAATCACCTGGTGTTCCCGTGCTATTTGTGACATCATCTTACCTACTTTCAAAGCAACTTCGCCTGATACTCCTGTATCAATCTCATCAAAAATCAAGGTTGGCATTTGCAAAACTTCAGCAGTTAGTGTTTTTAAACATAACATAACCCTGCTCAATTCACCGCCTGAAGCTACTTTTGCAACGGGTTTAAAATCATGACCTTTATTAGCAGAAAATAAAAACTGAATGTTATCCATTCCATTTTCATGAAACAAATCAATTGATGTCTGTAATTCTATTTTTAAACGAGCATCGGGCATAGCTAATTCCTTTAATAAGCCTTGCAGTTTATTTTCAATGGTTGGTATTATTTTATTACGCTGCCCTGAAAGCTGTAGTGCTATCTCCTTTAATTTTGCTTTCTCCTTTTCAGTTATCTTTTGCTGCTTTTCAATTTGTACATCTAAAGATGAAATGCTGCTAACCTCTTCCGAAAGTTTTTGTTGTAACTGAATCAATTCTGCAGTTGTTTGCAGCTGGTGCTTCTTAAGCAATTTATAAATCAGGTTTAATCGGTCGTTTAAATATTCAATTCGCTCTGCATCAAATACAATTTCCTGTTCAGCACTTTCAACCTCTGCTGCAATGTCTTTAAGCTCAATTTGGCTCGTTTCCATTCTTGTAGCAATTTCCGAAAACCGTTCATTAAACTTAGCAATGCCTTTGAGCATTGACATTACCGATCGAAGGTTGTTTAACAAACCATCCTCACCACTTAAACCTGAATGTGCCCCTGCCAACTGTAATTTAATTTCCTCTGCATTACTTAATGTTTCAAGTTCCTGCTCAGATTTCGCCAGTTCATCATCTTTCAAGTCTGCATTGTCTAATTCGTTCAACTGAAACTGCAGGTAATCAAGATTAGATTTTGCAGCTTTTTCTTTCTCAATTAACCCACTTAAAGTCGCAGAAGCTTGTTTAAAAACCTGGTGCTGGTTACGGTATTCCTCAATAAGCTTTTCATTCTTTGCAAAAGCATCAACCACATGCAACTGGTATGCTGCATCAGTCAATGCAAGATTATCTCGCTGCGAATGGATATCGACCAACTGCAGTGCCAATTGCCTGAGCAAAGCTAGGTTAACAGGAGTATCATTTATAAAAGCTCTTGACTTGCCCTCGGCATTTATTTCGCGCCTTATAATAGTATGATGAGAATAGTCCAGCTCATTCTCATCGAAAAAAGATTTCAGATTGTATTCTTTAATATCAAATTCTGCTTCAACAACACACTTTTTCGTTTGATCAGAAAGGGATGTTGAATCGGCCCTGCTTCCCAGTATCAGGTTTAAAGCACCAAGCAGAATAGATTTTCCTGCACCGGTTTCGCCTGTTATAATAACAAATGAATTGCCGAAGTTAATTTTGAGTTGCCTGATGAGGGCATAATTCGTGATGCTTAATTGCATTAACATGTGTCAAAAAAAATAAAATTAAATGATTAACACCAACAACTTTTGTGTATTAGATAAATAATGTACAATCCTTAACACATCGATGTGCTATAAACCCCGGAAAAAATTACTCAGGTGAATAAGCTTTACTATAAATTGGTTGAATGATGGATAAAAAAACAAAACGGCTTACCTGGCTGCATTTTCCAATTGCGCCTTATAATCAGGCGGTACCTGTATGCCATAGGATGCTGCTGTCTGCACATCAAACCATGCCTGCTTATAATTCTTCAAGTTATAATTGGCCTGCGAGCGGTTAAGGTAAGCATTACCATCAGCAGGATTTAATGTAATTGCACGGTTTAAATCATTCAAAGCCTCCTGTGGTTTGCCTACTTGTAAATAAGTATAACCCCGGGCAACATAAGTTTCCTGCTTATCAGGCTTTTCCTGGATAATCTTTGTAAAATCAAGTAAAGCCCTTTCATATTGTCTGGTATTGGCAAGTGCTATAGCCCTGTTATGAATAGCTTCAATATACTTCGGCTTTAATTTAATAGCATGGTCAAAATCATTAATAGCTAAATCAAATTGCTTGCGGATGCTGTACACAATTCCCCGGTTGTTGTAGGCAAGCTCATAATTAGGATCTACTACAATTGATTTTGACAAATCACGCATGGCTTCATCATACATCTGTAAATGCTCTCCGTAATATTTCCCCCTGTTATTTAATGCAGTAGCTACATCAGGAAACTGCTCTAGAACATTATCCCACAGTGTGAGGCTGTCTTTCCATACATCACATCGTTTATAGGTGGTATAAAACAAAAATACAAGGTACACTCCTAACCCACCATAAACTATGTTTTTCAATTCAGGTTTGCGAACAATCAGTTCATTAATTCCAACTGCAAGCAATAATGCAAATGCTATACCCGGCACAAGTGAATAGCGCTCGCTGAAAATAGTTGGGCCTACAGGTATAAACTGTAACACCAAGGCAATGGTTGATACAAAAAAACCAGCACAAAACATCACCATTCTGGTTCGCCTGGCCGACCAAATAATTATTCCTGCGAGTAAAGCAACACCAACAATTGAAGCATAAAATTCCCACGGCAAAGGCGACCCTGCAGTCTTAGGAGGATATGGATAAAATGCTGATAGATTTACAGGAGCCAAAAGTTTTACCGGGTAATAGAGTAAGTTTCGGCATGCAATAAAAAGCTTGTCGGCTGTAGAAAACACATTCGACTTATCAATCGTTTCTGATTCCACCACTGCCTGAACCTGTTTAATTCCCATCCAAATTGATAAGGCTACATACGGAATTTTTTCAGCAATAAGTTTAACATTGAATTTCCGCTTGTAGTAATAGTCAAGCATAATCATAGGGCCAATAATGGAGGCAGCCATAACTTTCGAAAAAATTGAAATTGCAAAAAGCAAAAACGACAATCCCAAAAAAGAATATTTACTGTCTTTTTGAACATAATACAAGTATGCTATTAATGAAGCAACAAAAAAAACAAGATAAAGTAAATCTTTTCTTTCAGCTGCCCATGCCACAGATTCAACGCGCATAGCATTAAGTCCGTATAAGGCTGTGGTTATTACAGCAACAATATTATTACGGCTTAATAAAAGTATGAACCAATAAATAAGTGCACAGGCTACCATAAACATGATAAGGCTTGTTGCATGATAGCCTTTAGGATTTAGCCCGTAAAAATGATATTCGATAGCATATGATAAAATATGAAGCGGTTGGTAATTACCAAAGTAGTTTTCTGTAAATATGCGTTTGATATTGGCATTATCGAGGGAGCGTATTAATGGGTTTTCAGGCAGGTAGCTGGGGTCGTCCCAATTGGTAAAATCATTATCTAAAGAAGGATAATACGCAATAAATAAAACCGGTAATAATATTAAAAGCGGCATCAGCATTTTCATACTAAAAATACTACCAGTCGTTAGCTTTTCTTCCTTCTTCTTTCCGGGTAACGGCTTTACCCCAACAGATGGTTTTTTAGCAGGTAAATTTTTTCTCATATTCAATAATAAATCAGGTGCTGAAAATTTTAGTAAATCCGTAAAAAGTTGTCAAATATAAAAACGGCATGAAACTAAACTGCGGCTTGGGGTTGATAAACCATTAATACATGTTCAATGTTTGCCTCCCAAAAATGCTCGCCCTCTTCTACAAAACCATTTTTAAGATAAAAGCCTGCAGATGTTATTTGAGAGTGGAGGTAAATTCGCTGATTTGCAGGAATCACCTCGCTAAGAATTTCATTAAGAAGGGCGAGGCCAATACCTTTTGACCGATATGCACCTAATACAGCAAACCTTTCGAGTTTAATACCGTTTTCAGTTACACGCCACCGTGCCGCACCACAAGGATAACTATCAAAATAAGCCAGGTAATGATTGCTTTCTTTTTCATGCCGGTCATACTCGAGTCGATGGTCAACATTTTGTTCTTCAACAAACACCTTCGTTCGGATTTTAAAAAGCTGATTCGCTTCATGCGAATGTATATCAGTAATTTTTTTTATGGTGACCATAGGTTAATTGATTTGCATTAATAAACACAACTGATTAAATTATAATTCTGTATCAACCCTTACAATCTTACAACCTACCTGTATTTTCAAACAAATTAATTAAAAACCAAAATAGTTATATTTTTTCCGAATGTATAGTTTTTTTTTCGAAGCCCGGATATTTAATACCCTTATTCATAATTGAAACTACTCCGCCCAACTTTATTCAGAATATATTGTTGCCACTTTAATATTTTTAAATATTCTTTGCAACTGACTGTTCAGGCAATACGAACATTAGGTATTAAACTTTGATCATTAATCCGACTTGCAATGAAAGAAAAAATTAATCTGCGTCCATATATTATGCTTGGCGCATTAATACTTATCTGGATTATTTTTTCAATTACCACAGAAGGAGTTTTCCTGAATGCACGGAATTTTTCCAACCTGATGAGGCAAACTTCCATTGTTGGAATACTTGCTACAGGTATGGTGCTTGTTATTGTAGCAGGCCACATCGATTTAAGTGTAGGGTCAATGGTTGCATTAACAGGTGGTATAGCTGCTATTGCCAATGTATGGGCAGGTTATTCTTCGCCTCTTGCAATACTTATCGCGCTTATTGCAGGCATTTTATTAGGGATAATTAATGGCTACCTGATAGCTTATCAAAATATACCCGCTTTTATAGTAACCTTAGGTGGTATGCTGGTTTTCAGAGGAGCAGTTAAAGGCATAACCAAAGGCGAAACAGTTGGACCACTTAGTGATGGGTTTCAGATTATAGGCAGCAGGTTTTTATCACCGGTTAATGGCTATATTTTAATGTTCATTTTAGTTCTAGCTATAGTTGTTTGGATGGTGCGTGCGCTGAAAGATGTTAAGGCAAATAATGGTAAATTATTACTACCGGTTATTACAGCTTTTGTCTTATCCATTGCAGTAATATTATTCTTTATGGTGTTGAATGGTTACAAAGGTGTTCCTAACCAGGTTTTAATAATGTTGTTCATTGCAGCCATAGTTACCTTTATAACTTTACTTACGCCCTTCGGGCGCTATGTATATGCAATAGGTGGAAATAAAGAGGCAGCATTTTATTCAGGTATTGATATCCGGAAAAATGTATTCGTGGTTTATATAATCATGGGGTTGCTTGCAGCTGTTTCGGGAATTATATACACATCTCAATTAGGAAACGCCACAGCCAATGCCGGCAGAAATCTTGAATTAGATGCTATTGCAGCATGCGTTATTGGAGGAACCAGTTTACTGGGTGGCAAAGGCACAATACCGGGAGCATTACTAGGTGCACTGGTAATGGCTTCGCTTGATAATGGAATGAGCCTGATGAATATCCAGGATTTTATTCAGGATATCATTAAAGGTATTATCCTGGTTATTGCTGTTTGGCTCGATGTTTCTGGCGGAAAAAAATAAAATCAATCGATTTGTTTTTTAACTTTATACGATGAATATAGAACTACCTTTGATCGAAACTGAGCACAACTATTTTAAAAGAACTATTCATCATGATGTTGATGATGATGAAGTGATATTCAGGCAATTGCATGAGAAGCTGATGCACCAGTGCAAGTATTTATTTCCTGATAAGATTGCTCTTAAAACTGTAGTTATTATTCCGTCACTTACCCTTGACCAGGAAATATTGGGTAAAGTAAAAGGACACATATATTATGAGGAGCGCCTGTTGTGTATGCTTATGCTGTTACGTATGCCGCATACTCATGTTATTTATATTACCAGTGTTCCTGTTGATCCTGTAATTGTTGATTACTACCTGCACCTGTTACCGGGTATTACAGGATACCATGCCCGCCAGCGTTTAACCATGCTGAGTTGTTATGATTATTCATGGATATCCTTAACTGAGAAAATTCTAAAGCGCCCAAGGTTGATTAACCGAATCCGAATGCATATTCCGCAGATTGATTCTGCGCATATGGTTTGCTTTAATGTTACGCAATTTGAAAAAGAATTAGCAATTAAACTTGGTATTCCGCTTAACGGATGTCATCCGAAACTTTTACCATTAGGAACAAAAACCGGAAGCCGATTAATTTTTAAAGATTGTAACATACTTACACCATTAGGATTTGATGATGTTAAATCATTTGATGAAATAATAAATGCACTTGCACAACTGAAAAAAAATAATCCTGCACTCCGGAAGGCAGTAGTTAAAATGAATGACGGATTCAGTGGTGAAGGCAATGCAGTATTTTATTATAAAGACATTAAAGTTGACGAAAACCTTATTGTTAATATAAAGCTGGCTTTTAATCATAATATTAAAATTGTAGCTAAAGGCCTTTCCATTCCAACCTTCATAAATAAATTTGAAAGTGATGGAGGTGTTGTTGAAGAATTTGTGGAAGGTGATTTTAAAGCTTCTCCATCAGTTCAATGTCGAATTAATCCCTTGCAGCAGATTGAAGTACTTTCAACTCATGATCAGATGCTGGGTGGTGAAAACGACCAGGTTTTTATTGGTGCTTTCTTTCCGGCCAATAAAGAATACGTAAAAGATATTTCGGAAGCTGGAATTAAAATTGCTGAATACCTGAGTAAGTATGGTGTTGTCGGGCGATTTTCAGTTGATTTTATTTCTGTGAAAGAAAAAGGAGAATGGAAAAATTATGCAATTGAAATTAACCTTCGTAAAGGCGGAACTACGCATCCATATCAGATGCTGCAATTTTTAACCAACGGTAACTATAATTATGAAACCGGTGAGTTTTATACGGAGCATATGAGCAAGCGTTATTATTTTTCCTCTGACAATGTGTACAGCGAAAAATATATAGGATTAGCTCCGCACGATCTTATCGAAATTGCAACTACAAATGACATTATGTACAACAGCTCACGCGAAACCGGGGTAATGTTCCATATGATAGGTGCATTATCGCAATATGGTAAACTTGGCGTAGTTTGTATAGGCGTTACATCTGACCAGGCTTACCAGTTTTATGAAGAAACGCTCCGCATACTTGATAAAGAATGTAGCTGATATTCACTGCAATCAGATTAGTTAACATACCACATTAAAATTTACAATCAATTTTTATGACATATATCTTCCGGGTATTCATATTGCTGTTATTCATTACGAACTGTGTGAATGCACAAACATATTCAGATGAAATTAAGCGATACCGTGAAAATTATATCCAGGAGTTTATTAATGATAAAAATTCACCTTTAAAAGAAGATGAAACTAAGTACCTGAACTTTTATGCCCCAGATGAACTGTATAAGGTAGTTGCAGCATTTGAGTTAAATAAGGAAGCGCCTGTAATTGAAATGAATACTTCAAGCGGCAAAATAAAAAGATACATAGTCTATGGAAGTTTAACTTTTCAGCTCAATTCAACTCCGCTTACGTTACAAATTTATCAGAGCGAACAACTTAAAAATAAAGAAGGTTTTGCGGATTATTTGTTTTTGCCTTTCACAGATAAAACAAACGCAACAGAAACTTATGGTGGTGGACGATATCTTGATTTTAAAACCGGAGAAATTAAAAACAATCAGCTGATAATTGACTTCAATAAAGCCTACAATCCATATTGCGCGTATACTGATGGTTATTCATGCCCAAAACCCCCTCTCGAAAATGCGTTACCGGTTTCAATAAATGCAGGCGAAAAAAATTTTGGAAAACCCCATCATTAATAAAAAACATTTGCTTTCAATTTAGTTTACTGCGGGTTCTTCCGGAAGAATAAGCTGGGCCACCATTGGATTAAAAACACTTTTATTGGTATGGATTATTGAATCCAGAAGCATTAATTGCCTTTTAACTTTTCTAATACCTACTAATGATAATAACCTGTTGCTAACCTTATAGGTAATATCAATAAGGTTAGAGGGCTGCCTTTTTAATATCAGGTCGAAAATATTTAAGCTTGATGAAACTCTGTCATCTGTTACATTGCTGAGGTTGATAGGAACTTCAGCAAATCCGTATCCAAAGTACACACCGGTTACGCGGTCAATATCCAGGTCATTTATAAATGCCGATATAGATTTGTGATTATAATTTTTGCTCAATTTAAGATTGGGAATATCTATAGCGATTGAACAGCCTGTTTTGCAACTCAATTGATTTAAAAATTCAGCGTCCTTAACTCCATAATGATTCCATACGGTAAGATCTGAACTGTTACTTATTACAAATGGAACCTTATACCTTTTCTGGATTTTATCAATACGGCTGCAAATGATATCAAGAGCAACTCTGGTTTTTGGCAAGGTTAGTATCTGCCCTCCATTATTAGTATCAACATCCGTAAATGATACTTTTTCCTGGTAAGCTTTAAATGAATGATTGTAAAACAATTCATCAAGCAACCCCAAATAGCCGTTAGTTGTGCCGTCATATGAACCTAGTTCCAAGCCCGAACCACTGAGTTTCTTTTCAACGTAATTTAATGAAGACAACTCATCAATTAAACTGCTAACCTCATTATTCCGGTTGACTGCGTTCAACTGAAATTGGTCGGTTGAAATTTCAATATAGGAAACCAATGGTGCAATTTCAGTTAAGAATTGCTTGTTGTTTCCATAGTAAGTGATGCCAATTAATAGTGATTTATGGTCCATTGTCAATTATTTTTCAATTAGAAACAAATCCGTTTGTCCAAACATCGTCCTGCCAGTTTTTTTTTTCATGCACGTTGTGCATGATAGTTTGTTGCATTTAACAACAAACGAACTTTATGAATTTGCTTTGTACAGTAACGTTTTTATTGGTTAAAAATTTCCTGTTTCAGGGATTTAGCAGCAAACAAAATTATAACTAACATAAATGTAGTGAAAAATCTACTGAAAAGCAACCAGATGAATACTGGTTATCAATGGTAAAGTTAGCCAATAAGTATTTGTACAAACAAGAGGGTTTTCCCTGGAAATTATTCAGGGTTTCTACTCTTTTACTATGAAATTATACTGTTAATACCAGTTTTTAACAACAAACTATGATTACTTATTCAAAAAAGCAGTAATTCTTTTAAAATATTCGTCTTTATTAGTATTGAAGTTTTCAGCATTTGACGGGCTTTCTTTTACCAGATATGTTTCACTTACATTTTTAATTTGTTTCATGTCATCAGGCTTAATTAATGCATCCTGAGGTGAGATAATTATAAGCAGTCCCTTTATTGCTGCCTTAGGCTTATCAAATGCATAAACAGGTTCATAATTCTTATCAAAACCAAATGGCATAACAACAGGCTTACCGGTAGCACTAAGTTTCTTTTTCATACTCTCAAGACCAGTCCATGGACCATCTGCTATTATTTTACGGGTTTCGGGACGCTGTGCTCCTACTCCAATGCTTAATCCAGCGCCAATGTTTTGGCCATATAAATCAAACTTAGTAATAGCTCTGCTTTTTCTCAGGTAATCAATCACAGCATTCAAATCGTTAATAAACTGCGGATAAATATAAACCTCCTGGTCAATGGCAAAATCACTGCTGGTTCCATAGCCTCTGTAATCATAAGCACATACATTATAACCGGCACTGATAAATGAATTTACAATTTCAAGTAAGTCGCCCATATTACCATCTCCTGATCCACTGATTACTACCCAGTTTGAAGTTTTCTTAGGCAATTCGAAAAACCATGAATTTAAAGTTGCGCCATCTTTGGTTGCGATTTTTTCCTCCTTATAACTCATGCCAAATTTTGCAGGAGTTACTTTGTACTCCCTTGAAGGATTTAAAGCGAAAATGTTAATAGTAAGAAGACTTAAAACAACAATAAGAGCCGGAGATTTCATATTTAAAATGGTTTTTGAAAATAGAAATGCGAAATAAGATGATTGCTTACATTTTAACATGAAAAACTTTTAAACATTGCCTGTAAAATGTTAACACCATAAGCTATTTGCCATAAATCATATTAAGTATTCTGAATTTGGTTTTCCACTTTTCATACCAACCTTCATTACTGCTTATATGCATAAAAAATGCATTTTTGATTCTGTCAGCAGTTCGTTGTTTCATTATAAAGGAAATAGGCGCTGACAGGTCTTTTGAAGTAATAGTACAATGAGCCTTCTTTAATTCCATGCCCAATAGTAAATCATATTGACTGCTTACCTTCATCTTGCATTGAGCATGATGAACTTTTTGATTATAAATAAAGTCGCACTCAAAAATCAGTAACCCTTTATCCGGTTCAATTGTGGTAATATTATTAAACGTAGAAATACGGTTGCCATTATCAAAAGCAATTGAAGCATAGGCACGCGAAATAAAATTGTCATTTACCAGCCTGAAGTTGAAGTTGATATTGATTGAGCAAAAAGTTGACTGCTTGAATTGCATAGCGCCCTTAAACAAAGCTCTTAATACCAATACAGAGCCGGGCTCTTTCATCAGGGTAGCAGTAAAGTCAGGATTTACACCATCGCTATGCATTCCATCCAGGTATTCTTTTGTATCCGCATAACCGCGATTGATGAATTCATCAACATTAATCCTGTTCAGCATTAAATCAGGATCAAGCGGTAACGGAAATTCAGGCTTAATAACATGTAATGCAATCTTATTACGATGTCCATCATTTTCAGCTTCCCGTTCCTGATTCAACTTTTCAAGTTGTTCAAACTCCAGCAGCAATCCACCATTAGCACTTATTTCAATCATATGCACGTACTGATTAAATGCTCCATTTAAAAATTCATGCGAGTTGCCGATTGCCCATACAAGCCAAATCTCTTTTGGATTTCTTTTGATAGCCTCACTAATATTTGCATCCTTTATCCACACCGCATCGGTGTACCAATCTCCATTAATCTTTACAGCAGGCATAAAAATTGGCAACGACATTCCCGCAATTAAATGCTGTAGTGTAACATTATTGCTTTTCAATACTTCAACTGTTTTTTTGGAAAAATTACATACGTTAAATGTTGCATCAATGGCTGTATTGCTATTCATTTTAGCAACATCAATACCAAGCGCAGGAAAAATTTTATTTACGATGCCATCTGCATCACCAAAGGCAGCAAAGGTTTTACGTGAAAAATAATTTTTAAACCTTAAGAGTGAAGAGAAATTCATCACCTTGATGCTACGCCATCGTTTTGCCATTTCGAATGGCTCAATACCGGAAGCCAACATGGCTGTATTAAATATGCCGCCTGAAGTTCCGTCAACATGATTAAACGTAAAGCCGGCTTCTTCTAAAGCCATTAATACTCCGGCCTGGTATGACAAACGCGCACCACCTCCCGCAAGTATGAGCGATCGGTTTGTTCCGGAATTGTTTGAAATTATTTTCACGTTATCTACATGTTGGTAGTTAGGCTTAATACTCAGGCATTGGCGTTTTTCAAACTTCTCAGGTAAACAAAAATTAAAATGCCCGATACAAAATCAAAGGACGCAACCAAACCTGCAACAGGCAGAAATACACCTTTTATAATTCCAACAGCTACAGCAATGGCGGCTCCCAGTTTTTGCAAAGCCGACCAGGTAACAGCAACACGGTTATCATCTTCATGATACAATGCATGAATCATCATTCCTCCAAATAAAAACATAAACATGCCGATAGTTGCAAATAATTGTTTAGTGGTGGTATCAATTTCAGCTCCTACAAAATTCAAGACATAAGCAGGTGCAATAACCTGCATGGCTCCTGACAGTAATGTCGTGACCGAAATTAACAGAAGAATAATCCTCAGATATTTTTTCATGATTTTTTGCGATTTGCTTTAATAGTATAAAAAGTAAACATGGCCAGCCAGGTTAGCACACTGAAAAACACACGCCAGTTATTTAGTTCCATCCACTTTAAAAGCAGCGTTTTTAATTCTTCATTAGATTTAACTCCTGCATAAATTATATCGTTTATAGGGAAAATAAAATATTTGGCCGTAGCCGTTGAACCCATAATACCTATAAGCACCACAACAGAAGTCCATCGTAAAATGGGTACTTTCCATTCGGTAACAATCATGATTCCCGCTGTTATCATCATTATTGGTATTAACACAACAAATAAATTGGTGGCAAGCTGTGCGGGAATACCAAAATTATTTTGGATAGTATCAAGTGTTAATCCTTCCCAGCTTGAATACCAAAACAACACCAGCGAAGTCATTAATCCCATGTGCATGGAAGAAACAGCGAATGTGAATCCACTGTTAATGTTGAGCAATATGTTTTTAAAATTCATGGTGAATGATTTTAAATTTTATATTTTTCATAATCAGTAATTGATGGTGCCGGATACCACTCTTCACTTAATCCAAGATTGAACACACTTTCAAAACCTTCAGGTGTTACTTTTTCAGGTTGTTTATCGTAAGTGATAAACCAGCATTCAAAATAATCATCCAGCACACCATTTGCCTCAGGCATGTACATCGTAAAAAATGGCTTACTCTGAATTTGTAAATCTCTTAAAAACTTAGTTCGCGGATGGTCGCCTATATAAATGCGGCCGGTTGCACTTTTTCCAAACCTGATGCCTGCTTTTGATTTAAAGTGAATGTATGAGGCCATCAGCATATTGCGAAAATGACTGTAATTGCAGGCACCAAGGTTAATAGGAAAATTTGCCTTTTGAGGTTTGTCAATTTCAATGCGGAATGCAAACTGCCCGTCTTTTTCATATTGTGCACTCACCTGCTTATCAGTAATTATAAAATCAAGATTCGCTTTATGTTTTGGCATTCCCCAAATTCCTTTGCCGCCTTTAACCGAGATTTCTGAGCTCACAGGCAGGTCTAAAATGAACTGACCTGTTCTGTAGGTTTTCATCATCAATGCCGGAAGCAATGCCGGTGCAGGTCTGCTGCCCTTTGTTACAGCCAGTGCCAAACTGTATTCAACATATTTTCCAATGGTGGTGTGACGATAATCAATAACCGTTACCATAAAAACTGCTTTGCCGCCAAAGGCTTTTACAGGATGCAACTCGTTGCCGGGCAACATTGATTTTGCCTTTTCATAATCGCACAAAAATCCCGCCATGAGTGCAGGCGATTGCGTTGCGTTTACCGGCAATTTAAAGGTTATGCCATCAACCATGGCATAACGCCCTGCATAATTTTTTATTCGTTTGGGTATTGACATGATGTTGTGGTTTTGTAATGTTATTTACTCCTCGCCCTTACCCTCTCCAAAGGAGAGGGAGAGATCAGGTATTCAGTTCATCAATCATTGTCGGGAAGATATCGTTATGCGCATTCTTTCCTAAAAAAATATCAAGGTGACTATACGTATCATATACATATAACTTATGAAAATCAGGCTTCAGCTTATTGAAATAATTGAAGCTGTTTACCTGGCTTTCACTTTTAAAACATTTATTGTGTTTGCCCGCGAAAAAAATAAAACGAGCATCAGTTTGCGGGGTGGTATCAGCATAATGTTTGGTTCCATCAGATGAAACCAGCGAACCATAATTAACTCCCCGCCTGATATGCCTGAAAAAACTGATAGGTACAGGACCAAACTCATTTTCAATCCAATTTTTGGTTTGATCGTTAAGATTATTCAATTCCCATAATGCAGGAACGCCTGCGCCATAAGTAAAACTTACAAATTTTCCCACATTGGTGTCATTTTCGAAATGAGTGGCAAGCACCAAAGCTTTAAAAAATTTCGAACGCAGATCAGGCGATTCATTTCCCCACTGCGGGTTGAGGTAATCAGTAATGGGAGCCACCATCTCAAGCACTACATTTAATTTAACTCTGGACCAATCAGGTACAACAGGATGCAACGATACAGCATTGGTAACAATTGTTTTTACTTGTGGTACCAAACCAAGCACAGCACTAATCATAAAACTTGTTGAACCCTGGCAATGTATAATTGCCTTGCAGTTTACAGCACCTGTTACTTCACACACTTTTTGAATAGCAGCAGGATGGTCGTTTTTGGCAACTAAATCCAGGTTCCATTTATTGGGAGGCAGCTCAATGCTTCCGCGCCAGTTTTCGAGAAATACATCATAGCCTGCATCGGCAAGCATATCCAGTAAATTAATTTCATTGGGCGGATTAAAAATATTAGCGCGCACACCGGCACCATGCACCAACATTACAGGGCCGCGATGTTTAGAACCGGTGTGCTTTAATCGCCACAGGTTACATTCAAAGCCATCAAAGGCTTTAAAAGGTATAATATCAAATGTATGGTTTGGCATAGAGTGATTGCCAGTTGTTGCAAACATAATTGTTTGCACATCAAATGTAGAATAATATTAAACAAGAAAATTGAAATTATACGTTGTTGCTTCCTATTGTTTAATACATTTACAATTCCTAGATAAAACAAGATGATCTATTTTACCCCCGACTGTCGCAAGTCTTCACAGTCTATACCGCTGCCTGACTTGTGACGCGACAACGCCCGCCAGCAAATTCTTCAATCAAATGCCCTTACTTCTTGTCAATTGAAAACATATCTTTGTTTTATGAGTAGCAAATATAAATTCAATAATGCTGACGGAATATTCTTTGTTTCTGCTGCTGTTGTTTTTTGGATGGATGTTTTTGTGAGAAGGATTTATAAGGATATTTTTACCGAAAGTTTAACTCATTGCATAAATAATAAAGGATTGGCTGTACATGCCTGGGTATTAATGCCAAGTCATTTTCATTTGATAATAAGCCGCAAATGCGAAACAAAGCTTGAAGATATCATGCGTGATTTTAAAAAATTCACTTCAACTAAAATTACAGAAGCGGTAAAAAACAATATTCAGGAAAGCCGAAGGGAATGGATGATGAATGCATTCAGAAAAGCAGGAACAGCAAATGCCAATAATAAAATAAATCAGTTTTGGCAACAAGATAATCATCCGATAGAATTGAGCACTAATAGTATGATGGACCAAAGATTGGACTACATACATTACAATCCGGTTGAAGCGGGATTTACAGACAAACCCGAAGAATATTTATACAGCAACGCAAGAGATTATATGGGAGTAAAAGGATTAGTACCAATAACTATAATTCAATAAAGAATCTGTAATATTAAAACTATAATATGTCTCAAAACAAAAGAAAATTAGACAGTGGGTGTTGTCGCGGCACAAGTCAGGCAGCAGCACAGGCATTGGAAGACTTGCGCCAGGTGGGTGTCCACCACCCCTGATTCAAGCGCCAATACTAAAGGGTATGCCTGCTGTGGTATAATTCTAGCCAACTTCTCCCATCAGGTTAAAACTATGTCTGGTGCCCGTGAGTCAAAAATTTATTGATTAACCAGGTTTTTACAGTTTACATCAACCTCGCTATAAGCTCATTTAATTTAGAAGCA
>JBGARN010000192.1:0-3189 GCA_044230205.1 Bacteroidia bacterium | reverse complement strand
CATTAGATGCCTTTCCACTTTTTTCTGCGTATAAGGCATAGGGTACACTTAACATTTGGGTTGTGCTTGTAATTGAATAAGCCGTACCACCGGCAGGGTCGGTTTCTGTTTTGATGTAATACGGACCTGCCGCCCAATTAATGCTAGAAAATACGCCTGACAAGACGTTACCACTTCCGATTTGAATACTTGCTAAACCGTTTGAGTTGGTAACAGGTGTTTGCCTTTCTTTATAAACGACTGTGCCTGTAGCAGAACCTTGAAGTATGGTTATTCGCATACCTACAGTAGTATTAACTACAAGGTTGTTAGAGCTGTTACGGATTACAGCCTGAAAGCTTATTTTTTGCGGAGCTTGAGCAAATAAATTTGCAGCTAACAAAAAAGTGAATGCCAGACATAGCAACTTTTTCATATGAAAACTTTATAAATTGGTTAACGATTAATTATGGTAAACAGTAATGGTTTTAATTCAATAATGTTTTCCAAACATATAATTAATTATGATAAAAAAAAAGCGGCTCGTTATAGAACCGCTTTTAGCTTTAGAAGTAAGAGGGGATAAGCTTACCTCTAAAAATCAACACACCGTAAGATTTAGTTTTTGATCTTCGCAAGAAGAACACACCCCCAGCCCCTCTCAAGAGGGGAGTTTTTGGTTATGGGGTTTGTGCTTCGACTACGATCAGCATGACGGATTAGGCATTAAGGTGTTTGTATGATAGCTGCTACGCCTTTATAATCATTTCTTCTTTTTCTGCCACCCATTCTTACCAATGCTGAATAGATATCACCGTAATAGGTTGGTGCGTTCAGCTGTTCAAAAAAATCAACTGTGCCTAAAGCTCTTTCCACGCAATTTTTTTGCCAGCATAAAACTACTCCGTTGTCGTTGATAGTTGCTGCTGTTCCAGGTGTCTGAATAACAGGTGTGCCGGCATTATTAGCAACTAACGTGCTTGATCTTTCCATGATGTAAAAGCCAAAGATTTTATAAATCACACCTTTTGGTAAATCAAATTCTTTAACTGCATCACGATAGGTTGAAACATTTAACTCGTCAGTAAGTTGTTCATACATATCAGAGTCAATCATCATATACCTGTCCTCTTTAGGAACGTTTTGCTTGTTTAAAAGTAAACGTGCTGCTTTGATATCAGCAAGGGTTAATTTTTTCCGTGTACCTGTTGCTGAAGGCAGGTGTGCATTCACATTAGCCCCTGAGGTACGAATAATTGCACCTGCTGTTTCCACTCTCCAATTGTACAACATTCAATCTGCAACTAATTCCCTTATTGCTGCTTCTGATTCTGCCAGAACACTTGTCATCTTATCATATGATAGTTCAACGGTGTCGGCATTCGGGATGAGAATAGGGTCTGAGGTAAATTCATCAATTGCATAGGTGATGTCAACATCTGTTCTTGTTGTAACTGTAGCGGGTAATGATGAGCGGTTTTTTACAACTGAAGGTGCAGCACCCGCATTAGGGATGTGCACAACTTTTCCTTGTAATACGTACTGGTCTGCATTAAAGCAGTAGTTAAGGAATTCATTGTCTTTAAACAGTGAACCCTGTAAGTGATTTGTCCAAATTTCTTTTTGTATTGCCATTGCTTATCTCAGGTGCATTTACCTGGTACTCTCTAAAGGTTTTATATTCTGTTTGTTCTTCATCGGTGACCAGCTGATTCATGATGCTCTTGTAAGGAGTGATTGCATTAATAGCGGATTTAGTTGCTTCATAATTAGCTTCAGCTAACGTGGTGTAGGTTAACCTGTTTTCTTCATTGATGCGATGTGATTGAATTGCATTATCAATAAGGTCTTTTACCTTTTGTTGCTGCTCAATTTTAAATTTCGACTCGTATTCCGCTAACTGATCTTTTAGTGACTGGTTATCAGATTTCAGATCTGATATTATTTTAGCCTGTACCTGAATAGCATTGACAACATCAGTTTCAGATGCATCGACAGCTAATCCTAATTGATTGATTATTGTGTTTTTTAGTTCCATTGATTTGATATTTGTTTTGTTATGTATTTGCGTATCGTAGAAGTTCCATACTTCCATTTCATTTAAAATTTTATTAGGTGATTTGTTAACCACACCATCAAAAATTTCATCAACCAGTTTGTTTTTTATGGCATCACCAGCATTGAACCATGAATCTTTTCCCCTTTGCAGTCATTCACTGCAAATAAATTCCTTAGTCAACCCAGTACGTTCAGCATAAATCTCTAGCAGGGATTTTTCAACTTCATCCATGAGGTTTGCCGTTGCACGAAACTTATCAGAATCGCCATTAACATTACCAGAAACTTTATGAATCATTAGCTGGGCAAAGCGGGACATGTATATTTTATTACCCGCTAAGGCAATAATACTTGCCACACTGGCAGCCAATCCATCAATATATACATGGATGGTAGCTGTGCTGTTTTTGAGTGAGTTGTAAATAGCGATGCCTTCAAAAACATCACCACCGCCAGAATTAATTCTGACATTGATCTGGTTGTATTTAGCTTCAAGGTTTTTGAAATCGGATAAGAAATTTTTACTGTCATTGCCTGACAGGTTTCCTATATATCCATAAAGTAAAATTTCTGCCTGGTCAGGCCTGGTTATGATGTTGTAAAACTGTTTTTCAGTTGCTCAATTATTCATCTTCACGAAACGTTTTTGAAAAAAACTATATAAATATAATGCATTTTTTTGGAATATGCAAGTGTTGGAATCCCTTTGCACTACTATGCTTCATTATGCGTATATTGCATGTGTTAATAATCCAATATTTATGATTATATTTGTATTTATACAAATAAATTAACCAATGAACCAAAAACAAAAAACAGATGTTGCCAAAACACTTTTTCTCCTGACCGATAAAACACAAAAAGAAATCTGTGCAATTGTGGATTGAAGTGAAAAAACTTTTTGTGAGCAAAAGCAAAAAGGCAAATGGGGTGAGCAACGTGAAACCAAAAACATGACCAAGCAGCAAATCATATCATTGCTGCAACAACAAACCTTAAAAATGGTTGAAGCTGCCAAAGCTGAAAACCGATTGCTTAAAACCAATGAAATTGATGCAATAGCGAAGCTAACAGCATCCATTGATAAGATGGAAAAGAGGGCTACGCTTGAAACCTATATTGAAGTATTCGAAGAATACAATAAATGGCTGG
>JBGARN010000059.1:0-25400 GCA_044230205.1 Bacteroidia bacterium | reverse complement strand
CATTTCCAACACAGTGGTCTACCACTTCAAATCCGACAGGCTCTGTTTTAAATGAAGGTGAGGCAGGTTTATAACCAGGTAAAAATGGCCCTTTGTAGTTTTTACGTTCAACAAATTTATGAATGGTATCACCATAAGTGTGAATAGCTGCAATTTTTACTTCACCATACTCATCACTCATGGTTTTAGGTTCAGTGTGTGATTTAGCACCACGACTCATGGTTTGATAAAATGCCTGTTCCGCATCATCTACCCAAAGTGCAAGCACTTTAACTCCATCTCCATGCTGTGCAACATGCTTGTTTATCTCGTGGTCAGGATGCATTGCAGTGGTAAGCACAAATCTAATTTTACCTTGTTCAAGCACATAAGATGCACGCTCGCGCACACCGGTTTCAGGACCTGAATATGCTACCAGTTTGAAACCGAAAGCAGCCTGGTAGTAATATGCTGCCTGCTTGGCATTGCCTACATAAAATTCAATATGGTCAGTGCCATTTAAAGGAAGAAAATCTTCTGCCATTGTATTAATTGTTTTGTTTAATGTTTAATTTTAAAGAGAAATGGGTTGGCAAAGATATTCGAATTCTGATAAGGTTCAATTCGTTTAATCCTTTCTCTCATCAGGTAGTGCAACTTTTCCTTTTGGAACACTGTCAATAATTGCATCAATCATTTTTTCAAATTCCTCAAGCCCAACCGGACCCTGATACCTGTTTTTTATTTTCATCCTTACCCCATCTAGTTGAACTGAAGTTGTGCAATCAGGCAAATCAGTAACATTTTCATTATCGTATTTTGTTTGCAGATGAAAATAATTGATTTCAATGGCCTTTTGTTTTAGTTGCTTGAGGTTATCTTCACTTATATAGTAGGTATAAGTACCTATATAAGGAACAAATTTTTTTCCAACATAAATCACTTTGCCGCTTTCATAGATGCTTGCTTCAAATACAGGGCATTTTCCAAAACAGTTGGATCTTGATATGGTTATGAATAACGAATCATTATCAGTTCTATTAAACAGTCCTTGTGCAGCCGGGGCATTTTGCCTGGTTTTACAAGCAAGACAAGTAATAATCATCGAAAAAATTATCAGTACTCTTTTCATAATGTTTAATAACGCATTAGTGCAATAATAAAAAAACCGCACGAATTCTTTCATGCGGTTTTTATGATGTGATAAAAATAAAGATTACCGTAGCAGAGTTATAGTTCCTCTCTTTTCCAGTACTTTGCCATTGGCGCCTTTTACTTTTACGTGATAAACATAAACTCCAACCGGGCTATCCTGTCCTTCGAATGTGCCATCCCATCCATGATATGGATCACTGGTTTCAAATACTTTTTGTCCCCAACGGTTAAACACCTGCATTTGGAATGATTCCTTTATTATATAAATCATATGTGGCAGGAAAACAGGGTTTTGACCACCTGGAGTAAAACCACTTGGAAGATAAAGATGAGGTTCCTGAATTGCACATGCTTCATTTGATTCGCTGCGCTCTTCAAATCCATAAATATTCCCCGGGCCTTCTGTAGCTTCTACCAGGTAACAGAATTCTCCTGTACCTTCAAGAAACGCTGCAACATTATCATAGTATGTGTTTGTATTAGCATTAACAGTTGCAATTGGTGCTGCTGTCCATATGCCGTTATAATATCGATAGATATTATACAGCTTCACTTGTCCGTCCCATTCCTCATAAGCGTTCCACTCGAGCTTGTTAACCAGGTTTTCGAAAGGTGTAGCTTTTAGTAAGATTGTTCTTCCTACATTACTTTCCTGTACATCCTTATTACAGGTGCTAACATCAACTACTTTATAATAGTATGAGTTTTTATCAGTTAATGCAGTATTATCAGTAAAGCTGATATTCGGATTGCCTGTAAATGGAATATCCTGTAAATAGGTATATGATAAGCCGTTATTCTCACTTCTTATCAGTTTAAATCTTGAAATGTCAGCTGCCGTATCTACAAAGCATTCAATTAATACTTCATTTTGTGAAACTACTGTTACTCGTTTTAGGTAAGTAAATTCGGGAAGGATGATTACATCGGCAACAGTACAAACCTTGTTAGAAGAAGCAGTGCGTGTAACAAGATCACCAACAGCCTGTATATAATAACAATACGTTGTGTCCTTCTTTACATTCTGATGGGTGTAGGTTAAATCAGCCGGACCAACATTGGCTAACAACTGAAATGGCCCTCCATTTTCACTCATCATTATATTATAGGATGATAGTCCACCAGGCATATTAATGTATGGGTTCCATTTCAATATAATTGAAGCATTACACTTATCGAGCGAATCAGAAAGAAGTATGGTATTGTGACGTACACCCAAAGGAGCAATATTGCCGCAACTGTCATATGAAGATATTGAATAATTCTCAACTACATTATTTGCATTGCTGGCTGTATTGAGGAATGAAAGATTGCTGAGTCCGGAAATATTACCAATTGAATCCCATGATGCTCCATTAAACAAATAAATAATATAACCCATAGCATCAGTTGAATTATTTTGAAGCCATGAAATTGTAACCTGGCCATTGGCAGGGTTTACGCTCACCGTATCAAGTACAGTTAAATCTGGTGGTGTTTTATCCTCAAACTGGTCGCCATCAATACTTGAAACTGAATTACATCCTGAAGCATCACCAATTTCAACACGATAACTGATAAAGGCATCACAAAGGTTTATAGTATCAAGGTAGGTAAGTGCTGTAGTAGAATCGAGGAAAGACCATGTTCCTATTGGATATTCTTTGTAAATCTTATAATATTGATCAGATGTTGGTAATAATGGTGAGTGTAGCTCATTCCATTGCAGATTAGCAACACTATTCATGGCTATAGATGTTACATTTAATTTTATTCCATGTAACGTGTCAGATGGTAATGAATATTGAACACCGCAATTGGTTCTGCTTTCAACATAATAATAAATGTTATTGGTATTTGCATTTGCAGAAGTATGTAAATAGCTAGTGGTGTTATAATCGAAAATACTATCTAGTACATTAAATGGGCCTGAAGGTGTGTTGCTAAAGAAAACATGATAGCTGTTAAATGATAATCCAGTATCAACAGGTGCTACCCATGATATTGTAGCTTGCCCTAATGCATCAATTGTAACGCAACGTAATTCAGGTGCTGCAGGAACGGTTTGATCAATAAACAAATCGCCATCAATAGTTGAACGTGATTCGCAGCCTGAATTATCTTCAATAGCAACCTGGTAGTGAACAGAGTCATGACATAAAACCAATGGTTCCTGCCAGGTAGTTGCCGTAGTTGAATCAACAAGCGACCATGTACCGGCCGGATATTCTTTATAAATTTTATAATACCCATCTGTTGAAGGTAAATCAGGGTTGTGCAGTCGGTTCCAGTTTAAAACGGCAGTATTTAATCCACCCGGATTTGTAACATCCAAAACAATGGCTTGCAAGGTGTCTGAGTCAAATGAATATTGCACTCCGCATCCGGTTCTCGATTTGATGGTATAAAAAAGTGGGCCTGCATACGCATTGGAATTTACATCATTGTACGAATTAACGTTATAATTGAAAATGCTATCAACAATTGTAAAAGGCCCGGAGGCACTGTTTGATTGATAGATGTGATAGCTATTAAAGTCAAGACCTGTATCAACCGGTAAAACCCATGACAGATTTACGGTACCATTGGAATTTACATTGATACATCGTAATTCAGGCGCGGCCGGAATCGTATTGTCTTTAAATGTTGCACCATCAATTGTTGAAACCGAGGTGCAGGTTAATGCATCTGAAATTTCAACCCGGTAATTTATTGAATCAAGACAAACAGCATTGGTATCAATATAACTTAATGATGATGTTGAGCCTACCCATGCCCAGTTTCCTGCAGGATATTCTTTATAAATATTATAGATACCACTTGAAGTAGGAAGCAAGGGTGTTCTTATTGCATTCCAACTTAAGTTTGCTACATGACCACCTAATGGATTGGTAACATCTAAACGAATTGCTTGTATCGTATCAGACAGGGACGAATATTTAACTCCACAACCGGTGCGGGTAGTCATTGCGTAATAAACAGGTCCGGCATATGCATTTGCAGCAGCATGAGTGTATGATGACAAATTATAATTGAACGAACTGTCAATTAAATTGAATGGACCAGCCGCAGAAGTTGAGTAATAAATCTGATATGAGTTATAATCCATTCCAGTATCCACCGGTAAACTCCAGTTTAAATTTATTGAACCATTTGCATTAACAGAGATGCAACGTAATTCAGGTGCATCAGGTATACTGTTATCCTTGAATGTTGCCCCATCAATTGTTGAAACAGAATTACACCCGGAGGCATCGTCCATTTCAACACGATAATTGATGGAATCAATACACACATGATTAGTATCAATATAACTTAACGATGTTGTAGTGCCAATCCAAACCCAGTTTCCGGCAGGGTATTCACGATAAACTTTATAATTCCCGCTTGAGGTAGGAAGTAATGGATTACGTATAGCGTTCCAGTTAAGGTTGGCAATATTACCACCTAATGGGTTAGTAACATTCATAACCATGGCTTGTAAAGTATCGGAGCCAGGAGAATATTGAACGCCACAACCTGTACGTGTTTTAATTGTATAGTATAACGGCCCGGCATAAGCATTGGCAGTGGTATGGGTATAACCAGAAAGATTGTAATTGAAACTGCTGTCTATCTCAACAAATGGCCCCGCAGCATTATTTGAATAGTAAATATGATACGAGTTGTAGTCCAGCCCTGTATCAACCGGTAATACCCAGTTTAGATTAATTGAACCATTAGCATTAACAGAAATACAACGCAATTCAGGCGGATCAGGAATCGAGTTGTCTACAAAGTACTTGCCATCAATAGTTGATTTGGAAACACATCCTGATGCATCAGCAATTTCAATTCTGAAATTAATAGAATCGCTGCATACCACCTTTGGGATATTTATAAAGGTATTAGCTGTAGAGTCTATTAGTGTCCATGTACCTAACGGGTATTCCTGGTAAATCAGGTAATTTGGATTAGAAGTTGATAAAAGCGGGCTGTGTAATGGGTTCCAGCTTAACTGAGCAACACCTCCAACATTTAATACTGTTAAACGAATTGCCTGCAATGTGTCAGAATTTACAGAGTACGCATTACCGCATTTACAATAGGTCTGGAGAAAATAATATCTCGGGGAACTCATTATTCCTGCAGTAAGGTCTATGTAGGTCGTTGTGCTGTAATTAAAAATACTGTCATGCAACGTAAATGGCCCGCCTGGTGCTGTAGCCGTGTAAATATAATAGCCATCAAACGACAACCCGGTATCAACCGGAGCAACCCAGCTTAAGGTTACTGTTCCGTTGTTATCAGCTACAATACACCTGAAAGATGGAGGGTCAGGTTGCGTATAATTCTGAAACAGGGCTCCGTCAATAGATGATACAGATGTACAACCTATAGAATCACTTATTTCAACTCTGTAATTAAGTGAATCACTGCAAACAGTAATGTTAACCTGATCGATATATGAATTTAGATTGGTCGAATCTATCAGTGTCCAGGTACCCGGTGGGTATTCCATGTATATATGATACATGCCTGAAGATGAAGTAGGCAATGGATTAAATACAGGATTCCAGTTAAGCTGAGCTTGTCCGCCACCAATATTAGTTGCTGTCAGAAACATGGTTGCAGCTGTATCGCTTGGGTCTGAATATCGGTAAGCTTTGCAAAGGTCTCTGGTTACCATGTAATAATATTGAGGAGCAAGGTCAGCTCCAGCCCCGACATGAGTATAAGTGTTTTGAGAAATACTTAAAACACTGTCAATTAAGCTATACGGTCCCCCAAATGTGGATGAATGATATATAAAGTATCCACTAAAAGCATTAAATGTATCAACGGGAGCTGCCCATGTAAGTATAACGTCACCATTGGGCTCAACGTCTGTACATTTAATTTTGGGTGCTTCTAACTGCGGAGGGGCAAGCAGCACCACCTTAACTGTGTTGACTGAAATTCCAGGTGCAGGGCAAAAATCATCAAACACCTTAATGATAAAAGTATAGACGTTCTGAAAACTGACACAACCACTCGTAAAGCCAAGGTGGTCGCAAGTGGTTTGCCATTTTAATGTTGATATCGTTCCGAAAGGTGCCGGCACAGTTGGAGCAGGCGGATCAAGAATAGCACATGGAGTTATTGGGCAGCCAGTGGTAGTGCTGCTAAAATTGGTTCCAAAAGCATTTCCGGAAGCATCAAGGACAATTCGTTGAAATCCCCCTGAAGAAGGATCGGCAATTGCCAAAGATGCGTCAAAGTCATTATCAACGCCCGTAAATTCTATTTCAACGTATTGCCCTGCATAAACAGTATCAACTATTGGATTGGGATAGTAAAGTCCCTTTATTTTATCATAAATGGTTACTGCCGGAGGATTATTAGGCTGCCCCGGGTTCATTGCAGGGCAGGGCAGAAGAGCAATTTGAATTTCGCGAAAAATTTCTGCAACCAATTGTCCGCATTTATAAGCACTAACCTTATTAACTGTAACAAAACTACCTGCAGTATAAGATGTGTAAGTAATATCTCCTGTAGAAGGATCTAATACAGCAGCCACATTTAAGGGGTTAATTGCCGGTCCGGGTAAAGGACTTAAATAAGTATAACCCGGGCTAAATGCCACAGGTGCCGGATTAGATGCTGTCCATGTTCCACCAGTCCATTGATCAAGCGGCTGAGCCCATGCATAAACAATAGAATCCAGTTCGGGGTCAACAGCATTATGGTTATAACGAAAAGGATAACCGGAACAAATAATGGTATTGGGTGTTTCTGTAAATCGTGGTGATGAATCGTAACAAGGATTGGTATTTAATCCATTATAGGCAAACATTTTTGCTCTTAACGTAAATCCAAGAGAACCTGCACCAGCAAGGTTGTCAATTGCTGAATTGCGGCAACAACTACCCCATGAAAATATCCAACCGGCAGCAGGAGGTGTGCCGTTCAGAAAAATCGGGTTAGATTCAAAAATAAACTCTTCAACAGCACCAACAGTACTTGAAGTAGCACCGGCACAGGTAATCTGTGTTCCAGAACCTGGATTGCAATTTGGTGAAATGTCCGTTTGGGAAACAAGATTCATTGCAATTGAGGAAATGGAAGGGTGATTATGCACATCTAACGATACAGGAGGACCAAAAGGAATACCGGCACAATCGCGGTAAACTTTCATTGTAAATTTAAACTGACCTGATGGCAAACACTGCCACGTAATTTCGCCTCCCATCAAGTGTGAAGCATTAGCGCAGGTAACCAATAAAAATAATATTACAGGCGTAAGGAGAAGTTTTTTCATCATCTTCTATGTGCAACGGTTTTCAAGAATTAGCAAATATAGAAATTAATACAATTTGAGGCTATATTAATGGGCAAATGGCTAAAAAGGCCATCAGTTTATAAACTTATTAGTATGAGCATATTAAATAAAATAAGTTGCATGAGAATTGTTTCATAAGTAAGTAATTATTAACATGAGCGTTAAGCCATTAAATAAATCGGTTTTTATTGGTCTTATTCAACTAAAATTATGAGATATGTTTTTTACCTGCATATTAGTAATTTGTAATTGCCAGATAAATAAATCCTGATTTTTTATAGGCAGGTTTTAATAAAAATAGCAAGGCCACAATTTGTATTGGAATTAATAAAACGAAGATTCTTGCTGATGATAATGTATAAATAAAAAATGCCAAAAACAGCATTATTTTTTTTGTTTTATTCAATTTTGTTTATTGCTTGAATTTTAAAAAAAAGAAATTCTGTTTTTACAACCGTCTTAATGAAAGAATGTGAAAATTGGTAATCAAAAGAAAATTGCTTCAAATTAGCCTATTTTGAATTCTGATCTTTTAATAATTAAGAATGCATACAAAAACCTGAATCAATGAAATTTAAATTAGTACTTCTTTTCGTTTGCTTTTACTCATCAACAATCGCCCAATATTTTCAATGGGCCGACCTCGTTCCAGGCTTAGGCAATTATCACCAGACTTGCATGGCTATTGATGAAAAGGGCAATTCTTATGTATCAGGATATTTTCAAAATACTGTTGACTTTGATCCTGACACGGGTGTGTTTATGCTTACTTCAATTCCGAGCGGAGATGATATTTTTCTGGCGAAGTATGATGCAGATGGAAAATTCAAATGGGCTAACCGCTTTGGAAATTCAAGCAATGATCAGGGTATTTCAGTAAAAGTTGATCATGCCGGCAATATTTTGCTTGCTGCAATTTTTCAATCTACATCCGATTTCGATCCGGGACCAAATGTTTCAAACGTTTCTTCAGTTGGCGGATATGATTTTGTAATTGCAAAATACGACAGCCTTGGAACTTATATCTGGGCAAAACCTTTTGGAGGAGTTGACAATGAATTAAAAATACAGATTGATGTTGATGCAGCCAACAATGTTTATTCAGTCGGAGTTTTTTCAAGCATGGTTGATCTCGATCCATCACCAACAAGCGCTTTCAATATTACTTCAGCATTTGCTGATGATATTTTTATTTCGAAACTGGATAGTAACGGAAATTTTATCTGGGCAAAATCCATTACCGGAACCACAGGACCCGAAGAAGCCAATGCAATGGATGTGCTTGAAAACGGTACCATTTATTTTACCGGCAGGGCTGATGGTGGTCTGGGTACTGATTGGGATCCAGGACCCGCAGTATATAATCTTCCTTACTCTATATGGGATCCTTATGTATCTGAATTTGATTCGGCAGGAAATTTTTTATGGGTGAAACAATTTAATGTTCCGGGTTTGCAAACAGGAATTGCTTATGCTTTAAAATGTGATGACTCAGGAAATGTTTTTACAGCAGGACAATTCAAAGACTCCATTGATTTGAATCCTGATACTGCTGTTGCCTGCACAATTAACTCAGCCGGGCTTTGGGATACCTACATTTCAAAACTCGACAGTACAGGAAATTTTGTTTGGGGAAAATCAATCGGTGGATCTGCCGGTGATTATGCTTATGCGTTAACACTGGATAAAGCAGCCAATGTTTATTTAACAGGGCAGTTTTCAAGCATCTGCGATTTTAATCCCGATATGAATTTGGTTTACAACATTCAATCGAATGGCTTTAACAGCCCTGATATGTACACATTGAAATTAGACAGTTCAGGAATTTTTCAGTGGGCATTTAATATTGGTGGCATTTACACCGATGAAGGTAATGCCATTGCAGTTGATAACCAGGATAACATTTTTATAAATGGAAAATTTGGTGGCCTGGTTGATTTTAATCCCGATACCAATGCAGCTTATAATCTATCCTCATCAACTTACTACACTTTGTTTTTAATGAAGCTGAATCAATGTACTCCACAATTTATAACGCTTAATCAAACTGCTTGCGACAGCTTTATTTATAATGGCTCAACGTATTTTGCAAGCGGAGTGTATCAGCATTTGTTTACTGATATCAATGGCTGCGATAGCACCGTTACATTAAGCCTCAACATTGCAAACAATGATACTGCGATATATGCATGGGCCTGTGAGAGTTACTTTTATAACGGACAGACTTATGACACCAGCGGAATTTATTATCACTCATTTACAAATATTTTTGGATGCGACAGTGTGGTCACTCTGGATTTATCTGTAGTAACAATTGATACCATGCTAACACAAATCGGCACGTTGTTAATGACAAATTTATTACCGGGCGCAACTTATCAGTGGATTGATTGCATTAGCGGAGCCTGGATTCCGCTTCAGGATAATTACAGTTATATTCCACTAACGCCTGGAAGTTATGGTGTGATAATTAATTACAACGGATGTAGCGATACATCAGAATGCATTTATGTAACCAATGTCGGCCAGGACGAAATTAATAATGAAAGCGAGTTAAGCATTTTCCCAAATCCTAATTCAGGAATTTTCGATATCAAATTCAATAAAGCATTCCCGGGCTGTAGTATTGAAATCTATAACAACATGGGGCAGCTAATACTTAATAATGATTTGAAAAATCAAATTGACTTAAGAAATCATCCTGATGGTTTGTATTTTTTGAAAGTGAAAATGAGTGATGAAAGATTTTCGATCATAAAAGTTCAGAAATCGGAGTAGTCAATTGAGCCATTGTAGCACTGAAACTTCTATTGTAATATTTTAACCAAGACGTCATTTTCGTATTCAACTTTTTAGATTTGTCCAACATTTTCTAAATAACATTATCCATGAAACAAATTTATTGCCTTTTGGTGATTGGCATTGTTTGCGCCTTTTCGTATTATGCCAATGCGCAGTGGTCGCAACTCACCGTTCCTAATTCGTCAGCAAGTATGCGAACAGCATATTTCAAAGATGCTAATAACGGTTTTGTTGCCGGTGCCGAGCGCATTCGCAAAACCAATAACGGTGGTGCCACGTGGGATACCTGCAACTATGGAATTTACTGGGCTTATCTTAACGGTTGTATTGTTGAGAATATACATTTTACAAGTGCAACAGAGGGCATTGCTGCCGGATGGGTTTTTTGGGACAATTGCGAAATAGTTTTCAAAACCCATGATGGCGGTAATACCTGGACCGATATACGTTGGGGTAATGGTCAAGCTGCATTCGGAACATATTTATATGATATGCATTTCCCCACAACCACAACAGGTTTCTGTGTGGGTGACCTTGGTCACATTATTAAGTCAACAGACGGAGGCGATAACTGGGCTTATGTAAGTTCAGGAACAACCAACGGATTAAAAGGAGTATATTTTACCAGTGCATCAAATGGAATAGCAGTTGGTGATCAAGTGATTCTTAAAACAACTAATGGCGGAACCTCATGGACATCGCAAAGCTTTACAGGAGTTTATTTTACTGATGTAACTTTTACAACTGCAACAGTTGGGTATGCAGTAGCTTCTGATGCGGTTTATAAAACAACTGATGGTGGCACCTCATGGAATGTAATTAACGCTAACCTGGGAGGAGAAGATATTACAGCGGTTAATAGTGATACACTTTATATTGCTTCTTATGCAGGCATATTTAAAAGCAATAATGCCGGTACACAGTTTTTTCAGCAACCCACGTTATATCCGAATAGCAATTTCTATGGCATTTATTTTTACAACAGCACCCTTGGATTTGCTATGAATTATGCCGGTAATGTTTTTAAAACTACCACAGCAGGCGATGCAGTTCAGCAAAATGATGCAGGTGTAGTGGGTATCTCGCAACCTGCGTTTACCGCATGCCAGGGAATTCATCCTGTGCAGGTTAAAATTAAAAACTATGGACAGGCGAACCTGACCCAAGCAACGATAAACTGGAAGATGAATGGCATTGCGCAAACACCTTATGTGTGGAGCGGAAATCTTGCGAATGATTCTGTTTCTGCATTTTTTACTATTGGTTCTTACAATTTTCCAGGTGGAAATTCTGATGTGATTGTTTACACTACTCAGGCTAATTCAATAAGTGATTATATTCATTATAATGATACCACTGCAAGCATTTATAGTTTTCCCAGGCTTAATGGTGCATACACTATTGGCGGAAGCAATCCGAGTTTTGCAACAGTTGATGATGCGATATCAGCGCTGAATAATTATGGTACCTGCGGGAATGTTGAATTTAAAATCCGTAACGGTACCTATCAGCCATCTTTTAACTGGAACATCAGTAATTTTTATCATACCAATACAAATGACAGTGTGATATTCAGGTCAGAAAGTGGTGATAGTTCTCAGGTAATATTGCAGGGATTTAGTAGTGCTTTCGTATTAAGCAGATCAAAGAATGTTACATTTTCTAAAGTTACGATTGCAATAAGCAGCAGTGGTAATGCAATAACATTGACTGACAGCACATCCAACATTAATTTTCTGAATTGTGCATTTAGTTTACCACTAACGCAAGGGACATCCCTTTCACATTCGGGAAAAGCATGTGTGAATACTATTATTAAAAACTGTAAATTTTATGGCGGGCAGTTTGGGATCAACCTGAGTGGAACCGGAACTGAAGTTTTAGATGGAATTACTATTCAAAACTGCTTAATGGATAGCATTGAAGAAAAAGGAATAACAATTGCTTTTGCAAAAAATATTTCACTCCGCAATAATACTATTACCGGTTTTCAACCTGGTTTCAGTGCATTAAGTCTTCAAAGCTGCAATAATGGTTTTGTAATTGATAAAAATAAACTGATGACTGATAAAGGTGATAATGTTTTTTACCTGAACAGTTGCCAGGATACATTGGGAGTTGGTAGCGTTGTTTCAAATAATTTTATATCTATCAGAAAAAGCTACAATTCAATAACGCAATGCGTTCATTTTTTCAATTGCATTGGAATTAAAATGGTTTATAATTCTATTCTCTGCGATATTGATGCGGCAATTAGAATTTACCAGGGTGATACTTTAAAATATCCCATGCATACTTTTCAAAACAACATTGTATGCAACCTTCGTAATAATGTAATTATTAACTGGGGAATGCCTTCCAATGTTTCAGCCTATTATCTTGACCGTGTATTTAAAGATTTAGGTTACAATGCCTATTACAATGCCCCGGGCAATCAGGGTTATTATCCTTACTTGTTTTTTAGCGGAGGTGATTTTGAAGACTGGAAAGGTTTTTATCCTTCTGATTCAACTTCTGTTTTTACTAATCCGCAGTTTACTTCCTATCTTGATTATCATATCACACCCAATACTTCGAATATCCGTATCAATAATAAAGGAAAATTTCTTTCTGGGTTTTCAACTGATTTGGATGGTGTTGTAAGAAGTGCAACGCCTGATATAGGTTGTGCAGAGTTTAGTTTATACAACACTGATGCAGGTGTGAAATCATTTTTAGCATCAACACGAATTTGCAGTGGTATAAATGCCGTTGAAGTCAGAGTTGGAAATTTTGGTTTAAGTAACATTACTTCAGGTACCATTAACTGGACGGTGAATGGCGTGGCACAAACACCTTATGCATGGAGCGGAAACATTGCAAATGGCGACTCATCATCCATTATTTCAATTGGTTCATACAACTTTGTAAATGGCAACAGTTACTCTGTTAAGGCATGGATGAGCAATGCCAATTCAAATGCTGACATTAATCACATTAACGATACCTCAACTATTACAGTTGATGCTAAAGGCTTATCGGGAACCTATACAATCGGAGGTGCTTCCCCTAGTTATTCAACATTTGCAGCAGCAGCAGCTGATTTAATATTAAACGGAGTTTGCGGCCCTGTTACATTTAATGTTAGAAACGGTATATACCAGGATTCACTTCCTCTTACACCTGTGGCTGGCGCTTCGTTGTTAAACACCATTACTTTTCAGAGCGAAACGGGCGACAGCACTGCAGTAACACTATGGAATATAGGTCGCAAGGTATTGCGACTTGATACCGCTGGTTATATTACTTTTAACCGCATAACTATTGTTGATTCTACATTAGGATCATCACAGGCAGCAATTTATTGCCAGGGTACACCCCATCATATTACCATTAAGAATTGCATCATTCGTTCCAACTCGGGTTCATTTTCTGTTTGGAATGATGGCAAGGTGATTACAGATTTTAATTTCGACAATAATCTTTTTTCAGGAGGGAATTCAGCTATTAGCCTGAGTTTTGGAGGCCTTGGTTTTTACCTTTGCAAAAACATTTCAATAACCAACAATCGTTTTCAAAATAAAAACGGAACAATTATTTCAATTGCCCGTGGTGCAAATCTGAAAATTGACAGGAATAATTTTTACTCCTACCTGTATTTTTCTCCAAGCAGCGCATATGCTATTCAGCTAACAGGTTCAGTAACCTCAAAAATTGAAGTAACCAACAACATCATCAATTTAAGAAACTACAACCAGGGTATCAATTATTCCGGTAACGGACAACCGCATGATAAATCGCTATTTGCTAACAATATGGTCAGCATCATTGGACCGGCTGGTGGTTTCTGCTTTTTTATGCAGGGAAGTAAGAATGTGAAATTAGTTTATAACAGTGCTGTGTCTGATAGCGGAAATGCAAGCAGCGCTGTTACCTATGCTCCTGAAACAGGAAGTGAATTGTATAATAATTCCTTTTACAATAAAGGAAGTGGCAACGCTGTTTATTTTGGCAATACCGGTTATTACAGCGATTATAATAATTTTTATGCGAGTACGGCACCTCCGATAAAGTCATCCTCAATTGCCTACTCGTTAGGATCATGGCAATTGTTTTCCGGTATGGATGCTAACTCGTATTCGGGCGACCCTGTTTATGTTTCGCAAACAGATTTGCATTCTGCAGGCAGTTATTATTTGAATGGGAATGGCATTGCATTAAATGAGGTTACAAAAGATATTGATGGTGATATTCGTTCATCAAGCCCTGATATTGGTGCAGACGATTTTCCGTTTACGCTACAGGTTAATGATGCAGGAGTTAAGGATGTTGAAAATCCTGACACACTTTGTGCAGGTGTTTACCCGGTAAAAGTTCGTATCAGAAATTTCGGAAGCGCAGTTTTAACTTCAGCAACAATTAACTGGAGTGTGAATGGTATTCCACAAACTCCTTATGTATGGAATGGTTCATTATCGTCACTTGCTATTTCCAATTATTTCAGCATTGGCAATTACACATTTGGTGCACTGGACACTTTTGATATTGTAGCTTGGACCACCAATCCTAATGGAGTGAGCGATGGCGCAGCCGTTAACGATACATCTAAACTTCCGGGTATACTCACTCGAATGCAAGGGGTTTACACCATTGGAGGAACCAATCCTGATTTTGCAACACTGGTACTTGCTTTGCAAAAAATAAAATCAATTGGAATTTGCGGACCGGTTACATTTAATCTTCGTAATGGTTCACATCCCGGACCAAATAATAATATCAGTGCATTTGTAGGATTATCTCCAACCAATACCTGGACCATTCAAAGTGAAAGTGGTGATAGCAATGCTGTTATTGTCACCAATAACAATTTAACGGCAACGCTTTTGTTCAGCAATGTTGATTATACCCGTGTAAGAAACATAACAGTAAATTCATGGGGAAGTTATGATGCAGTGAGATTTGATAATGGTTCAGAATATAATACTGTTTCAGGATGTATTTTAAATGCACGACTTACGATTTATTATAATAGTCATCATAACATTTTCGAAAATAACCTTGTGAATAATGAGATTTACGTTAACGGGCAATCGAACTTATACGGCATTGGAAACATAATCAGAAATAATACCATTTTAAATCCAACAGGTATACATTTTTATTACCAGGATAGTATTGAAATAATTGGTAACACCATTGACAATGTTACCGGTCAAATGCCTGGCAGTAATTTCGGAATAAAGACACTGGGCAATAACAGTCATCATGTGGTTTTAAAAAATAAAATCACTGGAAATTTTTCTCGTATGCTTGATATCAGTGCTGATGGTTCTTTAGGAGATACAGCTATAATAGCTAATAATATCCTGGTGGCAGGTAATAATGCTGGCGTAGGAGTTCATTTACAGGTAGGCTATGTAAAGTTTGTTTACAATACCATATATGTTCCGGCAACATCACAGGCAGCGCCTTTGCAAAATGTTAGTATGCCATTTGACGATGGATTGGTGGTTTACAACAATCAGTTTATTACTTACAATAATGAATATGCCTGTTACTGGGGTCAGTTGACATGGACCACATCAACACTTTCGGATTACAACAACTACTTTACCAATGGAAGTACATTAATCAATATTACGCTTTCGTCTTTGTATCCAACCATTGATTCCTTCAGTACCGCACATCCCGGTTATGATGAGCATTCTACGGATGTTGACCCGCAATTTTCTTCACCACAGTTTTTATATCCGACTAATGCTTTGGCACAGGGTACGGGCATTCCAATATCTGACGTTATAGATGATTATAACGGCTTGTTACGTAATCCTAATAATCCGACAATTGGTGCATTGGAAGCACCACCCATTATAGTTGATGATTCATTGAATAAGGACGTTGCAATTACATTATTAAATACAAACCTTAGTCTTGGTAACAACACCATTTCAGTTCAGGTAAATAATCTGAAACCATTTTTGATTGATACTGTCTTTCATAATTTTGTTGGTACGGTTGATACACTTTATTTAAGTTATTCTGTTAATGGCAGTGCACCTGTAACTGAAATGTGGACAGGAAATTTAGCATTGTATGATTCAATCACATTCAACTTTAATCAAAAATACAATGTGCCTAAGGGAAGATTATATACGGTGTTTGTGCAAGTAACCCTGCCATCATCTTACAATACCCTCGCATTGCAAAATGATACAGCTACTTTTGAAATTGGTTTGCCAATGGTAGGAATTTACACCGTGGGTGGCAGCAATCCTGATTTTGTAAATCTGAACGAGGCAAATTATAACTATTATAAAATTCATACTTCAGGGTCCTGTACATTTAATATTCGGCCCGGATTAGATTCGTTATTCTCAATTTATGAATACCAGGATTATAATCCGCTCACGTTCAGAAGTGAAACAGGCAATGCAAATGATGTGGAAATTAAAATCAGCAACATTTATGATTCATACATGATTAATTTTAAAAATGTAACGTTGTATCCCCGTACCGACTATGGTTATCTCTATAATTATAAAGGTGCAGAATTTATTGGTGGGCATTTTTCCATTGACAGTTGTGTCATCCGGGGATTGAGTGACCCGGCATATAGAAACGGATTAACATTTGTGCATTGCGATTCGGTTTCAGTTACCAATTGCCAGTTTGTTGACTTACAAAACGGAATTAACTTTAGTGACTATACCTGGTTTGGGTCGAATTATTTCAATGGAAAATGTTATGTTATGAACAACACCTTTGACTCGTTACATACCTGTGTGCGTGTTTTAGGCTGGATGACTGATTCTGTTTTCATTACAAACAATCTGATGAACAATCCTTACACAGGTATTAATTACGATTGCGATGGATATTCGGCCCCTGCTGTTATCAGCTATAATAAAATCAATAATGCAACAGGCATGGCCATGGATATAGGTAACTTCAACAGTGGTTACATTAATGCCATGCATTGCCACAACAATATGATGAGCGGCAGAGTTTCTATTTACGATCAGGGAACACATCCAATTTATTTTTATTACAATTCAATTTATGGGTTTTTAGAATTTACAAATTGTGCTGAGTTGCATTCGCGCAACAATTCTGTTTTCAGTAATACAACTACCCCTGCATTATTGTTCAGTCAGAATTCGTACCCAAGTACCATTTACGATTGCGACTACAATAATTATTATTCACCGTTAGCAAGTCATCTTGCCTACTTTTCTATTATGGGAGGTAATAGCGGTAATGCTATTAACATAAAAGATCTGATAACACTTACCGGGGCTGAGCAACATTCCAAAAACATCCATCCATATTATGCAGATACCACTGACCTTCATTCCAATTCATTTAAGCTTAGCGGTGCAGGTACTCCTGTGGCTGGAATTGACTTTGATATTGATGGTGATGTACGAAGTGCAACAAAGCCTGATATAGGTTGCGATGAATTTACACCTGTTGACTCATTGGTTTGGCCGGGCGATTGCAATTATGACGGTATTGCAAATAACTATGATTTGCTTTCGGTTGGTTTATACACCAGCCAGACTGGCCCTTTCCGTTCGCAGGTTTCAACAGCCTGGCAAGGATGGCCTGCTACAGACTGGAGCAGTACACAATACAATGGGTTTAATAAGAAGCATGCCGACTGTGATGGTGACGGTGTAATAAGCAAACCTGATGTTAATGTTATCAGTCAGAATTATGGACAGTCACATCCTGCCAAGCCTGTAACAGTAAAGCTGCTTTCATTAACTCAGCCTGCTTTACATTTTGTAACAAATGATACATTGGTTGGCCCGGGTGATAGCGTGCATGTTGAAATTCATGCTGGCGATGCTTCTAATGTTCTGAATCCTATTTATGGAATTGCTTTTGATGTTGCTTATCCATCCAACCTGGTAATGCCGGGAAGCATGGAACTTACTTTTCCGCCTTCGTTTTTAGGTATAGATAATGTTACTACTTATACTGTTGCAAATATCGGTGTAACAGCTTCAGGCACAGTGGTGCGCAGCACTGGTACGGATACATCGGGTTATGGAATGTTTGCACTGCTTACTTTTGTAATTGATCCTTCCGTAACTTCAGTAACATCTTTGCAGCTTGATTTTGCCGGCTATCTTGCTTTGCAGGCAAATGGTGATAGTGTAATTCTTGGCCTTGAAAGCGATTCAATTGCTGTTGATCCTGCAGCCACTATTTCAGAAAACAGCTTTAGCAATCACATTCAGGTTTATCCAAATCCGGCAACTGATGAAACGGTTATCAGTTATTTATTGACATCATCATCACAGGTAAAAATTGAATTGCTTAATTCAATTGGAGAAATTATTAAAGTGATGAAGGAGGAAAAACAACAAGCAGGAAATCACAACCTGAAAATAAATTTCAGTAATGACCATTATTCAAAAGGAATTTATTTTGTGAAGATGATGGTTGATGGAAAGGTATATGCCAAGAAGATAGTAGTAGAGTAGTTTTTTCTCGAATTGGTTATTCAGAATAAAAGATCTGTGGCATGGTCCGGGATGTTATTTTAATATTACAAGTTATTGTTACTTGTAATAGTATAAAAAAATTAGCTTTATTTATCCGAAATTAAAAACAGGTACAGTTGATATGGAATTACAGGAAATTTTAAAATCACCCGGGCTGGTAATTGTCGATTTACGAAAGCCTGATGAATTTGCAGTTGATCATATTAAAGAATCAATCAATATTCCGATGGAGGAAGTTCCATCACGAATTGATGAACTTAAAAATATGTCGCGCCCGATAGTATTATGTTGTGCTACAGGAAAGGATTGTCGCAGTGCACACATTTATTTATCGCAGCATGGATTGCAGAATACATACGCAGGTGGTTCATGGTTGGAGTTAAATGTGCTTAAAACAAAATCGTAACAATAACAGTAAATATATTTCCCTATTTATGCATCATTCTTTTTTT
Source organism: Bacteroidia bacterium (assembly GCA_044230205.1). Classification (GTDB taxonomy): domain Bacteria; phylum Bacteroidota; class Bacteroidia; order AKYH767-A; family OLB10; genus JAEUTH01. The sequence continues at coordinate 6,240 of JBGARN010000059.1, read as the reverse complement.
TGAATGCTGCATTTATGCAATGAATGAAATACAATTTTGATTATCAGATTTTTTATCATTTATATTTGCCCGCCATCAAAATAAAATTTAATGAGCAAATATTTACCTGATGACAGACAACTTAGTTATTGTTGAGAGCCCCGCAAAAGCCAAGACAATTGAAGGATTTCTCGGAAAAGATTTTACCGTAAAATCAAGCTATGGACATGTTCGCGATCTCGCCAAAAGTGATAAAGCAGTTAACATAGAAAAAAACTTTGAGCCGGCTTATGAAATCAGCGATGATAAAAAAGCGGTAATCACTGAATTGCAGAAACTGGTAAACAAAGCAAAAGTTGTTTGGCTGGCAACCGATGAAGACCGGGAAGGAGAAGCTATCAGCTGGCATTTATTTGAAGCACTCGGGTTAAAAGATAAGGAAACCAAACGCATTGTTTTTCATGAAATAACCAAAAGCGCAATTAAAAATGCAATAGAAAACCCGAGGAACATTGATTACAACCTTGTGGATGCACAACAGGCAAGGAGAATCTTGGATAGGTTGGTTGGTTTTGAATTAAGCCCGATACTTTGGAAAAAAGTAAAACCCAGTTTATCTGCCGGGCGAGTGCAAAGTGTTGCTGTTCGGCTGATTGTGGAACGCGAGCGCGATATGGAAGCTCATGTTTCAACATCATCATATAAGGTAGTTGCAGATTTTTTAGTAAAGGATGCAAGAGGTAATGACATAAATATGAAAGCTGATTTACCTCAGCGTTTTAAATCATATGATGAAGCGGAAGCATTCTTAAACCGGTGTAAATTTGCACAGTACAGTATTACCAATTTAGAAACCAAACCCGGTAAGAAATCACCTTCGGCTCCTTTTACTACATCAACTTTACAACAGGAAGCAAGCCGGAAACTTGGTTTCTCTGTTTCGCAAACAATGCGTGTGGCACAAATACTTTACGAAGCAGGTAAGATTACGTATATGCGAACAGATAGTGTGAACCTGTCTGAAACTGCACTGGATGCTGCTCGGAAAGAGATTGAAAAATCATACGGAAATAATTATGTACAGCAACGGCAATATAAAACCAAAAGTGCATCGGCACAGGAGGCGCACGAAGCTATTCGCCCAACCTATTTTGAAAATGCCACGGTTGATGGCGACAATAATGAAAAGAGACTCTATGAATTAATCTGGAAACGGTCGATCGCATCTCAGATGAGTGATGCTGTTTTGGAAAAGACTATTGCTACTATTAAAATAAGTACTACAGAAGAAAATTTTATTGCAACCGGAGAGGTTATAAAGTTTGATGGCTTCCTTAAAGTTTACCTGGAAAGTAAGGACGATGAATCAGAAGAGGACGAAACCAGTGGAATGCTGCCACCCCTTGCAGTAGGACAGGTTTTGCAGTTGGATAGCATTGGAGCAACTGAGAGATTTTCTAATCCTCCGCCAAGATATACTGAAGCAAGTTTGGTTAAAAAACTTGAGGAATTAGGAATTGGACGTCCATCAACCTATGCACCAACTATATCAACTATTCAGCAGCGAGGTTATGTTGTAAAAGAGTCGCGAGAAGGCAGGGAAAGAAAATTCAACTTCCTTAAGTTAAAGGACAATGAAATAAAGTCAGAAAAGAAAACGGAAATAACAGGAACTGAAAAAAACAAATTGTTTCCTACAGATATAGGAACTGTTGTTACTGATTTTTTGGTAAAGAATTTTGATGACGTACTTGATTACAGTTTTACAGCACGTGTAGAAAAAGAATTTGATGAAATTGCCGAAGGACAAAAGAAGTGGCAGGAAATGATTAATGAGTTTTATCATCCTTTTCATAAGGATGTAATCAACACTTCAGAAACTGCAGAAAGAGCCTCAGGTGAGCGTATATTGGGTGTCGATCCCGTTAGTGGTAAGCAGGTAAGTGTTCGCATTGCTCGCTATGGTCCGGTAGCACAGCTTGGTGCCAGCACTGAAGATGAAAAAGCAACATTTGCAAGCTTAAGAACGGGTCAGCGTCTGGAAACCATTAGCTTAGAAGAAGCCCTTGATTTATTTAAGCTTCCACGTATAGTTGGGGAATTCGAGGGTAAGGGTATTAAGATTGCCATTGGCCGTTTCGGACCGTATGCTCAGCATAACAGTTTATTTTATTCTTTACCAAAGGGAGTTGATCCATATACTATTAGTTTCGATCAGGCAGTTGAAGTAATATTAGCAAAGCGAAAAGCTGACAGTGAAAAGCTGATCAAAGTATTTGATGAGAATAACGAAGTGAAAATTCTGAATGGAAGATGGGGGCCTTATATTCAGTTTGGTAAAAAGAATTTGAAAATACCCAAAGGAAGAGATCCTATTTCAATAACATATGAGGAGGCTCAACAGATTAATGTTGATACACCAGATAACAGTTCGAAGAGGGGTTTTAAGAAAAAATCTGCTGAAGTAAAGAAAGAAGAAGTACCAACAACTGCGGCAAAAAAGAAAAGAGCTCCGAAAAAAAAGTAACGAATACAATAACTTACATAGTTGTCCACCTCAATAAATTATGCCTGTTAAAGAGTATATAGAATACCTCGAAGCACCCCAAATTGACAAGAATTTCCAATATGACAATGATGCAATAGGAGCGCATTTGGAGTCTTTTTCCGAATTGAAAGATAATGTAGAACTTGAAGGAGCCAACCTGGCTTTAATAGGAATAAAGGATAACCGGGGCTCTGCCAATCAGCTTAATTGTTCAAAGAATGCTGACACTATTCGCCATGAATTATATAAACTTAAAAGACATGGCAATATCGGCAACATAGTTGACCTCGGAAATCTTGTAAATGGCTCAACTATAGATGATACTTATTCGGCAATAGCTTTGCTATGTTCAGAGCTTATGCGAAATAAAATAATACCTATTATAATAGGAGGAAGCCAGGATATAACCTATGCACAATATTGTGCTTATAAACAACTAGCCCAAATTATAAATATTGCTAATGTAGATGCCAGATTTGATTTAGGTCTGCCACAGGACGAGCTAAATTCTGACACATATTTGGGTAAGATTATTCTTGAACAACCAAATTATTTATTTAACTACAGTCATATTGCACATCAGACTTATTTTGTAGGTGAGTCCGCAGTAGAACAAATGAGTAAACTATATTTTGATACGTATCGATTAGGTCATGTCCGCACAGAAATGCTAAATATTGAGCCGGTTATCAGAAATTCAGACCTGCTTACTTTTGATATGTCAGCTGTAAGAAGTAGTGATGCTGCTGCAACTTCAAAACCATCACCAAATGGCTTGTATGCAGAAGAGGCCTGTCAGTTGATGTTCTTTGCCGGAATGAGTGAAAAACTTACCTCGCTAGGCATATATGAGTATGATGCAACTGTTGATTATGGCAACCAGACAGCACAATTAATTGCACAGATGATCTGGTACTTTATGGAAGGATATTACAAACGTAAAAACGAAATGCCGCAATACAACCGAAACGGTTTTCTTAAGTATATGGTGGCGTTAAGTAATACGGATCACGAGGTAATTTTTCTAAAAAGTACCAGGAGCGATCGTTGGTGGATGGAAATCCCTATTACAGATAATAATACAAAGTTCCAGCGTCATCATATTGTTCCATGTTCATATAAAGATTATCAACAGGCATGCAACAATGAAATGCCTGAAAGATGGTGGCAGACCTATCAGAAACTATGTTGATAAGTTAGTTAGCACATACAATCTCCGTTCATTTTGTTTATAAAAATAAATTTGTTTTACTTTAGCCCCCGATTCATTCCTCAGTTATAACTGAATTTTATCAAACCCTCATTTATGAAAAAACTCATTACTTCAATTTTTGCTATAGCATTAATTAATGTTTCCTATGCCCAGCAAGACCCCCAGTTTTCACAAAATATGCATAATAAATTATTTGTAAATCCTGCTTATGCGGGAAGCAATGATGCATTTTGCATTGGAGCGATTTATCGCATGCAGTGGACTGGCTTTGATGGTGCACCTAAAACCGGGGTGCTAAGCCTTGATGGACCTATTCGTGCCATTAATAGCGGAATTGGTCTTACAGTTATGACTGATAAACTTGGATTTGAAAAAACCTTCATGGCGAAACTTGCCTATGCTTATCGTTTTAATGTAGGTGCTACAGGTAAACTTGGTATCGGAATAGATTTGGGATTTATTCAAAAAGAACTCTCTGGTGATTTTGTTGCAAATGATCCTAATGATCCAATCATACCATATAATGGTGAAAAAGGTTCTACAATTCCTGATTTAGGGGCTGGCTTATACTACAATAACGATAATTTATATGTAGGTATATCGTCAAGTCATATTCTTGAGCCAGAAGTTGACCTGAGCACTGTTAATTATATTTATGCACGTCATTATTATGGAATGATTGGATATAAGTTCGATCTAACCCCTTCTTTGGCTTTAACTCCTTCAATTCATGCTAAATATGACGGAACTACATTTCAGTCAGATTTTAATGCAAATCTTCATATTAATGATAAAATATGGGTTGGAGCTTCTTATCGCCTGGAAGATGCTATTGTTTTGATGGCTGGATTTAAAGTGCTTCAAAACTTAAAAATAGGTTATTCATACGATTACAATACCTCTGATCTTAATGATTATCATAGTGGATCACACGAAATTTTCGTTGGTTATTGCTTTAATCCGCCTAAAAAGGTTAACTTTAAAATTAAGAATGTGCGTTATTTATAATAACGAGAATTATGTTGATTGAGAATTTCTTCTTAAATTTACTTTTCAGTTAAATAATTAATATTCATTATAGTGCTTTCCTCACAATAAACAAGTATTACTTGCGTTGAAACTAAAATATATATATTTACCCCCTTACTTTAACCCCATTAAAATGAGAGATCTTATTTTATTGTTTGTTGCAGCAGTATTGATAAGTAGTTGTGGCGGAGGTAATCGTGGACAATTGGTAGGTGCATTAGATCGCGAAAAGTGGTATCAGGCTGACCCTTATGGTATGTTATTCATTCCATCAGGGTCTTATACAATGGGCCCCAGTGATCAGGATGTTCCATATGCGCTTACAGCTCAAAGCCGAACTGTTTCTGTGCATGCTTTTTATATGGATGAAACTGAGATTACCAACAATGAATACCGCCAATTTGTTGAGTGGGTGAGAGATTCCTTGGCTCATCGTTTATTAGGCGGTGATCACATTATTGATGAAGGTGAATATGGTGAGCGCATTAATTGGAGAAAAAGAATAAAGTGGGACAGCGATGAGAACATTGAAACGCTGGCCGAACTATATTTACCTGAAAGTGAGAGATTTTATAGAAGAAAAGAGTTCGATACCCGAAAATTTAATTTTGAATACTATTGGATTGATTTAAGGGAAGCTGCTCAACGTGCTAATCGTGAGCAGGGTAAAACTGATCGATCAGTTTTTATTAAGAAAGACATTATAAATATATATCCTGACACGCTTTGTTGGATCCACGATTATACTTATTCGTTTAACGATCCAATGACAACAATGTATTTTTGGCATCCGGCTTATGATGACTATCCTGTTGTTGGTGTAAATTGGAAACAAGCTCGTGCTTTTTGTATTTGGAGAACACAGCTTATGAACAGCTATTTGCAGACAAATGGTGAAACGTTTGTTCAGGATTTCCGGCTTCCAACTGAGTCGGAATGGGAATATGCAGCACGTGGTGGTTTGGATTTGTCTCCTTATCCATGGGGAGGACCGTATATCAGGAACAGCAGGGGTTGTTTTCTTGGTAACTTTAAGCCTATGCGCGGAAATTATATGGATGACGGTGGATTTTATTCCGTAAAAGTTACATCATATTGGCCTAATGAATATGGTTTATATTGTATGGCAGGAAATGTGGCTGAATGGACCCGTGATGCATTCGAGGCTTCTAGTTACAATTTTACGCACGATTTAAATATGGATTATGAGTATGAAGCAAAAGATACTGATGCTCCATCGTTAAAGAGAAAAGTTATAAGAGGAGGATCATGGAAAGATATTGGTTATTATCTTCAAGCAGGCACTCGTTCTTATGAGTTTCAGGATACTGCGAAATGTTATATCGGTTTCCGTTGTGTTCAAAACTTTTTGGGGCGTGACAAATCTGATTTCTAATCTTTGTTTTTTCTTTGCTCCATTCATTATTAAACTCATTTACCCTTTATTATTTATAGCAACACCATTATATTA
>JBGARN010000058.1:0-25512 GCA_044230205.1 Bacteroidia bacterium | reverse complement strand
TGTAACGGCACTATTAATGAGTCAGTACACCCGAGGTTACTTGTTGCTTTTAGCTTGACTAAGTAATTGCCTGGTAATGTATATTGATGAACCGGTGAATTTGAAGAAGAAAAAGTTCCGTCACCGAAATCCCATTCATATAAGGTAATCGAACCTGTGGGTATAGAGGTGCTGTTGTTGAATGAAACCGGAAGGTTGGAACATGCCAGAGAATTGCTGAAGTTGATAACAGGCTTTGGGTTTACATTCAGTTGAGATGCAAATGAAAGAGTGCAACCATTTACATCAGTAACTGTTACGGTATAGGTGCCGGCTGTTGTTACTGCAAGCTGCTGATTACTGTTACCGTTTGACCATAAGTAATTGCAGTTTGCATTAGCTGCATTAAATGTAGCAGAAATGCCAGCGCAAACAGTAAACTGCTGCACATTGGGCGTTAATGAACTTGCAGTAATATTAGTTTGAGCTGACGCAGAGCAGCCGCTCGAATTAGTAACAGTTACAGCATAGGTACCTGGCAATGCAACTGCAACTGATTGTGTTGTTTGCCCTGATGACCATGAATAAGTAGATCCCGGATTACCTGCATTTAATGTTACTGATGAAGCAGGACAGATAACAGGAGCAGGAAGTGTAACTACAGGTAAAGCTATTACTGTAAGAGCACTTGTCGAAGTAGATGTACAACCATTAGCATCAGTTCCGGTAACGGTATATGTTGTTGTTAAAATTGGAGATACCGTAACGCTTTGTCCGTTTAATCCTATCGGTTGCCAGTTATAGGTGGATGCGCCAGATGCACTTAATACAGCTTGTTGATTATAGCAGACAGAAGCAGGGGCAGTAATATTTATTACTGGTGCCGGATGAACAATTACATTAGCCTGTGTTGTGTCCGTACAACCTTTGTTATCAGTAACAGTTACAATGTAGGTAGTATTGCCAGGTGTTAATACAGTTATTGAAGCATTGGTGGAGCCATTACTCCATAAGTAAGATGCACCGCCTGCAGCTGTCAATGTTGCTGAAGCGCCAGGGCATACCGATTGCGTTGCCACAGGTGTAGCAACAAAAGGCATTGAAATATTTACCTGTTGTGTTATGGTATCAAAGCATCCTTTGTCTGAACTAATAATTAACGTAATGTCATATGGTCCGGGTAAGGTGTAATTAGCAGAGCTATTTTGCTGAGAGGAATACTGGCCATTACCAAAATTCCAGTTCCAGGTATTTATATTTCCAATTGAATTATCTGTAACTGTAATATTACCTCCCTGGCATAAGCCGCCACCTGTTATTGTAAACCCTGCTATTGGTAATGGAAAAGCAGTTATTTGCTGTTGCGATGTGTCTTTACATCCATTTCCATCAGTTACAATTAATGTTGCCAGGTAAGTACCTGCATTAGGATAGGACAGGGGAGGGGTATTTAATGTAGATGTTAATCCATTACCAAAATTCCAGTTATAGGATGCAATTCCTGAAGCAACAGAAGTGTTGATAATGTTAAATGAACTACCGGCACAGGCATTATTTACCATATAACCAGCCACGGGTTGTGGTAATACAGTTACTGTCTGGAATATTGTATCCATGCATCCAAGATTATTGTATGCAATTAGACGCACATTATAAGTGCCTGCTGTGGCATATTGATGTACAGGATTCTGAACAGTCGATGTAGTGCCATCACCAAATGACCAGCTCCATGAAGTTATATTTCCCACAAGGGTGGTACTTGCATCAAAAAAATTAGTTGGACTGAATACGCAAACTGGTGAAGCATTAAACGCAGCTGTTACATCTGGAATTAAAATTACATTAACAGTATCGCTTACCTGGCATGAACCATTTATAACAGTAAGAATATAGGTGCCAGGTCCAACTACTTGTGAGGCTGTAGTTACTCCATTACTCCATAAGTAACTTATAGTGCCGTTTGTCGTTGTACCGCTTCCGTTTATGGTAGTTGTACCGCCACAATGAACAGTTTTATCCGGGCCGGCATTGGCAACATTATTAACTACAGTCAGGCAATAGCAGAATATCTGTGATCCTAAATAAGGGCAGGCATCATCTTCAATTTTTACAGTAAAGCAATGCGGAGTAAACGAAACATCAGCTAAAGTCGGGGTCCAGCAAAATGTTGAAACAGGGTGAGGCGAACCAGCGGGTGTAAGTGTACCTGATGGTATCGAGTGGTCCCATGTAACATTAAGTTGCTGCCCAGAATCGGGATCATTGGAGAAAATATCAAAACAAAATGTCTGATTGGCGCAAATGGTGGCATTAAAGGTTCCTGTACCATTTATTCCAGTCAGTTGAGGCAACATATTCGTACATGGTGTTACCGTTATTTGCATATCTCGTTCAACTTGCCCGATAAGCACACCGTTGCGGTATTCTTTAACCAGTACTGCCATTACCGTAACTTCAATGAGTTGCGGTGTAGCACAAAAAGATCCGGTTAGTGAGTCGAACGTCATTGCCGGAACTGAATTTATCGGTTGATTGGCGCTATAAGGTGCAATGTAAGTAACTGGCAATCCTCCTGTACCCAGTGGATTGATTAGTGAATATGCAAGTGAATCTCCATCTGAATCATACGCACCATGATTATAACAGAATTGCTGACCTGCGCATACAAACGGAACCGGTTTATTCATAAACACTGGAGAATTATTACATGGATTTATTAAATTATTAAGTGTGCTGTGAATATAAATCTGTTCATTAAGTGGATTGACAATAGTGTTTATTGCTCCGTTACGGCAACATAGGTTATAACTAAAATCCCAGTCAACGCATTGTGCAGGAAGAGTAACATCGCCTTCGTATATCCATTCGGTTATTCCTGTATAGGTCCCACCATTACAGGTTGATGTTGCGCTTGTGCATAAAGGTGTAATTTCCTGGCCCGTACCTGCAATTGGATAAAGCCGTTTTGTAAGTGATAGTCCACAACTGGCAGATTGTATGTTGATAGTTACGTTAGCAGGAGCGGCAATTCCTGAACAATCGCGGTAAAAGGAAAGCCTCAGCCTGTAGGTATTCCCTCCGAGACACTTATAAGTGAGATCGGCACCCATACTATGTGTTGCATACAGGCTATTAAATAATGCTCCTGCTGCGATGAAAAATACTAGGCAAAGAATACGAAGCGTACTCATGATATAAGGATTTTAACTTTCCGGCAGGGGCAAGGAAAAACGGCAAAGCGGGGTTTAACCAATTAGAAAAACATGAAACAAGTACAGTCCAGAAAAATGTCAGATTTACTGTTAAATGTATAAATAAATGGGTGAACGTACTAAATTCATAGGTCAAAATTAAGAAAAGTTTTTAATTCTGCAAGTGAAGTGTTAATTTCTTTTGGTTGAAATCTAAAATAGATGCAAGCTGAATTTATGAGTTTAGACCCGAAAACATAAATAGGCAGTAGTAAGGTATTGTATTTATTTATGGTGGCTTAATAATAGGTTAACAGTCCAAAGTTGATTTAATCATGTTTTTGAAACTGACATTCTGTTGTTTCAATGTTTTTAGTTTAAGTTTAGCACTTTAGTAATTAAATGAAATTCATAAAGGTTTATGAATAAAATTCTGATTGTAGCTGCAACATATCCTGAAATTAAGTTTCTGGAAAAATTTGGTTTAATGCCTAATTCAGAAGATGCTTTTTGTTATCAATTCAAAAATGATAAAACTGAGTTTAATGTGCTTGTTACCGGAGTTGGTGTTGTGGCCACCACTTTTCACATTACCCGCATACTTTTAGCTAATCAATATGAATTAGTAATAAATACAGGAATAGCCGGAGTTTTTGACAAGTCGATCGCGTTGGGTACAATTGTTAATGTTGTCAATGATTGCTTTGCTGATGTTGGTGCCGAGGATGGTGATGATTTTATTTCAGTTTTTGATTTAGGAATTGCTAATGGCAATGAATTGCCATTTGACAAGGGAATACTAAAAAACAGAAGTATGATTCCATTTATATGCATACAGAAGTTGCCAGGTCTAAATGGCATTACTGTGAATAAAACCCATGGAAATGATGTAAGTATTGAGAAATTACTAAGCAGGCAATTAACAAAAAATTACAAGCCTGTAACTGAATCTATGGAAGGCGCTGCAATTGCTTATGTATGCAGCATGTTGAATGTTCCTTATGTTCAGGTACGCAGCATTTCCAATTATATAGAGCGTAGAAATCGCAGCGCCTGGAAAGTGCAGGAAGCACTTTCCAGCCTTGAAGGCTTTTTCAATAAGCTTTTATTGGAAATTTCAAATTAAGTATACCAATTCAATTATTGAATGGTTTATTATAGCCCACTATTTTGCAGCTGAATAGTTAATAGTTAAAACTCAAATCAAACCACGCGATTTAAATTCGAGATATTTGTTAATAGTGTTGATGGTAAGATTTGCCGGAGCGGTTAGTATAGCATGTATGCCATAGTGAGCGAGCTCCTTTACAATCAATTTTTTATCGTACATAAACTTTTCAGCAATGGTTTTCATATATACCTGCTCGGTATTAATAGCCGGTTTGTGAAGTAATTCCTGCAATTCAGTATTTTCAAAAAATATGACAAGCAACAGATGCTGCGTAGAAAGTTTTCGCAGAAATTTCAAATTGCGATGTAGTGCATTAATAGTTTCGTAATTGGTATATAGGATAAGTAAACTCCGCTGGTTTACTTTTCTTTTAATGGTGCTATAAAGCAGTTCATAATCAGATTCAAGAAAATCGGTTTGCTGTCGGTACAACACCTCATTTATTCTTTGCATCTGAGCCGATTTGCGTTCTGCTGCAACTCTTTCTACACTTTTATTTGAAAAAGTGATCAAGCCCGGTTTATCCTGCTTGTTAAGCGCCACGCTTGATATTACTAAGGCTGCGTTGATGGCATAGTCTAAAAGCGTTAATCCTTCAAATGGCATTTTCATTACCCTGCCTTTATCAATTACAGAATAAACATGCTGTGCCTTTTCATCCTGGTAAGCATTCACCATCATTTGCGCTTTGCGTGCAGTTGCTTTCCAGTTAATGGTACGGTAATCATCCCCCTGCACATAATCACGAATCTGTTCAAACTCCATACTGTGGCCAATTTTGCGAATGCGCTTAACACCTATATCGGTAAGGCGGTGTGTAAAAGCCATCAGTTCATATTGTCTTAATTGAAGATAGGACGGGTAAACAGGCACCACTACGTTCTGTGAAAAACGATATCTTCTTTTTATTAAACCTAGCGGACTTCCTGCATAAACATTCACAGCCCCAAAATGATACTCACCACGCTCAGTAGGACGCAAATGATATTGTATAATTTTTGTTTCACCCGGTTTTAGCTTCAGTTTAAAATACAAATCTCGTTTTTGAAACTGGTGTGGTATTTCATCAATTATACCTAAACTGCATACAAAGCTGTACTTGTTTTCAATATAAATCGTAAGGTCATTATCATCACCGTTTGACAAATGTTCAGGTGTCTCCCTGCGTGCAAATATTGCATTATCTGGCCTGTACAGCATCAGGATATCAATTATGAGAAAAACGATTATGGCAAAAAATAAAAGCTGTAACGGATAGAATAAAAACTGGAATGAATAGGAAATAATAAATCCTGTTACAATACAACCCAACAGGATAAACAATCGATTGGTTAAATAAAGGCTTGATAAAAATTTCAAAATAAGCAGTGCAGATTATTAATTCCAGACTTGTTGCATTAACGAGGCACTTCTACCTTTTGCATTAATAATTTTATAACATCATCGGTACCTGCACCTTCCATTTCTTTTTCTGGTGTAAGTATCAATCGATGGCGTAATACATTAGGCAATACTTCGCGTATATCTTCGGGAGTAATAAAATCGCGACCCTGCATGGCAGCCATCGCTTTGGATGTATTTAAAACTGCAACTGATGCACGCGGTGAGGCACCAAGGAAAATTGATTTTGCAGTTCTTGTTTGGGTAATTAATGATGCGATGTAATCGATCAGCTTAGGCTCTACATGTACATCTTTAATTTTATTACGATACCTGCTAATTTTTTCGCTGTCAATAACCGGCTGAACGTTGCCACCAGGTTTCAGATCAACACTGCGTGTATGATGGCCGTTAATAATATCCACCTCTTCCTGTAACGTTGGATAGTTAACGATAAGTTTAAAAAGGAAGCGATCAAGTTGCGCTTCGGGAAGCCTGTAGGTGCCTTCCTGTTCAATAGGGTTTTGAGTAGCGATTACAAAAAATGGTTCGGATAGTTGGTAAGTTATGCCATCATAACTAACCTGGTGTTCTTCCATCACTTCGAACAAAGCTGCCTGTGTTTTAGCTGGTGAACGGTTAATCTCATCTATTAAAACAATGTTAGAAAAAACAGGGCCTTTTCTAAATTCAAACTGCGCTTTTTCAGGATGAAAAACTGTGGTGCCAATTACATCACTGGGCATTAAATCAGGTGTAAACTGGATGCGGGTGAAGTTCGATTTAATCGTGCGGGCCAGCAAATTGGCCATAAGTGTTTTGGCAACACCCGGCACTCCTTCCAGCAAAACATGTCCGTTGGCAAGCAAAGCTACAATCATCATTTCTATAACCTGATGCTGACCAACTATAACTTTGGCTAGTTCTGATTTTATGTCTTCAATATCACGATGCAAATCTGTAAAATCAATTCGCGATTGAAAATTCATTTCAACTGGTGAAGCGTCATTATTATCTTCGGTCATAACAATTTAATTAATGCACTAAAGGAAAAGAAAAAGTAGTTGTAAATATCAACTACAGGCCAAACTAATTGAAAAAATATTTGGAAATAGAAAACCGATAATAACCACTATTTACTATATACGGCAGTAACAGTATCCTTTAAGCCGGCATCATCAGTAAAATAGGTAAGGTTAATTTTGGTATCGTTATTAGTCAGGAATCCCGATCCCTGAACTTTGATTCCGTTAGAAATATCCTGAAAGGGTAGGGTAAGAGCTGATCCTGAAATTAATGCTACTGCATTTATGTTATTACCTAATTGGTAAAAATTTTTTATGGTTACGGAATCATTATCACCAATTAATGAAATTGTTACAGGGTAACTTGATGTACCATAAAGTTTGCTTTGTTCTGCACAGATCCAGTTGCCAGTAAATGCTGAACGCTCATCACCTGATGGTGAATTATCTTCTTCTGTGCAGGATGTAACAACTGCAATAATCAGAAAGAGTAACAGCCCAAATAAACTTTTATATTTCATAAACGATGCTGAAAAATTTTCACTAATTTAGTTGGAGCAAAATTAATATCCTATGAACGCCAAACACGTAACCAAAGAAGAATTAAAAAACTACCATTTTGTACACCATGATGTTTTAACCACAAGAGAAGAAAAATCTGAGCGTGATTTTCATCTTAATGAAGCAACACGTTTAGGAAATGACTACAAGGCAAAAGTTCAATTGGTTTTAGAAACTACTGATGGTGCCATTGTTGTTGAAACCACGGTTTGGGCGCATACAGACAACCATGTTGAACTAAAAGCCGGAGTTGATATTCCGGTTCAGGCTATTCGGGAAGTAATTTTTTACTGACCAGTTAACCTGCAATCAGATCCACAAACCAAAACAAAATAATTATTATCGGATCGCTTATTGGTCCTGTAAATTTATCTAAGTCGCTCTTTGATGTCTAATCTGTGCTTGCGTGCAGTGTCAATAGCAATATCATATCCGGCATCGGCATGGCGAATAACTCCCATTGCAGGATCATTGTGCAATACGCGTTTTAATCTTCGTTCGGCATCAGCTGTTCCGTCAGCAACAATTACCATTCCTGCATGGATAGAGTATCCTATACCAACTCCGCCACCATGATGCAGAGAAACCCAACTTGCTCCACCTGCTGTGTTTATTAATGCATTTAATACCGGCCAGTCTGCAATGGCATCGCTGCCATCTTTCATTGCTTCAGTTTCGCGATTTGGAGATGCAACACTTCCGGTATCCAAATGATCGCGGCCAATAACAATTGGTGCTTTTACTTTACCTGATCGAACTAATTCATTAAAAGCAAGTCCGGCTAACTCACGCTCTCCTTGTCCAAGCCAGCAAATGCGTGCTGGTAAACCCTGAAATGCTATCCGTTCCTGGGCCATTTTTATCCATCGGGCAAGCGCCTTATTTTCCGGGAATAATTGTAGAATCAGCTTATCGGTTTCATAAATATCATTAGGATCGCCACTTAATGCAGCCCAACGGAATGGCCCTTTACCTTCACAGAATAACGGCCGGATATACGCAGGTACAAAACCGGGAAAGTCAAATGCATTTTGTAAACCCATAGCAAATGCCTGTCCGCGAATGTTGTTACCGTAATCAAAAGTAATAGCTCCCTTTTGCTGTAACTCAATCATCAGCTTAACATGTTTAACCATGCTGGTTTTGCTGCGGTGAATATATTCCTGCGGATTACTTTCTCTAAGCACCTTTGCTTCTTCTACTGTTAATCCTTCCGGAAAATATCCAACTAATTCATCGTGGGCCGAAGTTTGATCAGTTAACGTGTCAGGAATTATTCCACGTTCTATCAATCGTTGCAGCAAATCAATAGCGTTGCCTATATATGCGATTGAAATTGCATTTCCATTTTGTTTTGCCTCCAGTGCTTTATCAATCGCTTCATCAATGTTATGGAACATAAAGTCGAGATAGCGTGTATGGATTCGTTTCTCAGCACGCCATGCTTCCATTTCGGCAGCAAGGCAAGTTCCTTCATTCATAGTAATGGCAAGCGGCTGAGCACCACCCATTCCTCCAAGTCCTGCCGTAACATTCAAGGTATTTTTAAGCGAACCACCAAAATGCTGACGGGCAACTTCAGCATACGTTTCATAGGTTCCCTGCACTATTCCCTGCGAGCCTATATAAATCCAGCTGCCGGCAGTCATCTGGCCATACATGGTAAGACCCATTGCTTCCAGTTTTCGAAATTCATCCCAGTTTGCCCAATGTGGTACCAATTGTGAATTAGAAATAATTACCCGGGGTGCATCTTTGTGAGTTGGTAAAATTCCAACAGGTTTGCCACTTTGCACAAGCAAAGTTTCATCCTCATTTAAATCTTTAAGTGCTTTTACAATCAGGTTAAAGGCTTCAACATTTCTTGCTGCCTTGCCGGTTCCTCCATAAACAATCAAATCTTCGGGTCGCTCAGCTACTTCAGGGTCAAGGTTATTATGCAACATACGAAGAGCGGCTTCCTGAACCCAGCCTTTGCAATTTAATTTGGTACCCGTAGGAGTTTTTGTTTTTGAAAGATCAAGTTTTTCAGTTGTAGTGACCATTATAAGCTTTTTTAAAGAATTTTTTTTTCAAGGCTGCAAAAATAATATGTTTTAGACATTATGTTGCAATCATATTATCATTGGCTTAAAAGCGCCATAAATTAAGCGTTTTAAGGTGGTATGGCATTGCTTTTTAATATTTGTTATTCGTTTTTATCCTTAGGAAAAGTGATCAGGTTTAAAACAATTTTATCAATTTCTGTTCTGAAATCAGGAATTTTTTATGGAATATAATTTTTACATGCATCCTCTTGTAAAAAATCAGAACTATGAAAAATTCAATCTTAACAGTACTTATTGCAGTACAACTATTATTCACAACATTTATTAAAGCCGATAATTTAAAAACCACACCTGCAAAGGTTACTGCGGCCACAGTTTTTTTAAGGGGAGCTCAATTAACCTGTTCGGCTGATTTTACAGCTTCACCAGGTAACTGCAGGCATCTGCAAAAGGTAATCTTGTAATTATGGATGTTAAATTTCAAACACGCTATAATGAATCTGCAAAAAAGCCGGCTCCAAAACAGTTTGAAAGAGCTCTCAAATTAGCCAATGATTCGCTGGTGATGCACAACTTTGAATTGGAGGAACTGAATGAGCAGTTGCAAAATCTTCAAACGGAAAAAAATATCCTTTTAAGCAATAAGCTTATTAAAGGAGAGTCACCAAGGGATACTCTACCCATGTTTAAGGATGGTATTGAATTTTTAAGGCAGCGCCTGGCCAATATTAATGCTGAATCAGTAATTCTCAAAAAGAAAATTTATTTTAAAAATGCTGCAATTGCCACTTTGCAAAATCGCATTAATGAAATGCGTACGGTTGATCAATCAGGCGAAGCAGAAGGAGTGCTAGCCATTAATACCATTGTGGTGATGGCATATGCAGAAGCACCAACCGCTGCAACAGTTTCAGTTTCGTTTTTCGAAGCCAATGCTGCCTGGTTACCTACTTATGATCTGCGAGCCAACAGTAATGGAACTGTGGAGTTAAATTACAAAGCTGAGTTGAAACAAAATTCAGGCATGAACTGGAATAACGTTTCCCTTATACTCAGTACAGGTAATCCATCTCAAAATACACAGAAACCTGAGCTCAGCCCGTTTTATTTAAGCTTTATCAGGAAGGTAAAGCGTAAAATGGAAACCTATTCAAATGACCATAAAATGCCTGAAACAAAAGGCTCGGTATTAAATGGGGCAACCAATACTAGCAAGGCAGATATGGATGATTCTTATACCCTTGCGGATTATACTGCAGAAGTTGAAGGAATGATTCAGACTGAATATGAAATAAAAATAAAGTATACTATACCTAATGATGATAACCTGCATGTAGTTGCTATTCAGAATAAAACACTGAAGGCGAAGTATAATTATGCAGTAATACCTAAATTGGATATGGGTGCTTACCTGCTTGCAGAAATCAGTGACTGGAGTGAAATGAACCTGGTTCCGGGAACATCTCGCATTTATTTTGATGGAAGTTATATTGGCAAATCATCAATTAATCCTGATGCATCAGTGGATACACTTCAATTAAGCTTAGGCAAAGACCGTTCAATACTTGTGAGCAGGAAAAAGCTAAAGGATAAAACACGAGAAAAAGTAATTATTGATGAAAAGGTAATTACTGTTACTTATGAAATTTATATCCGCAATAATAAATCTATAGCTGTTTCACTTGATGTAAACGATCAGATTCCGTTAAGTAACGACCCTACAATTAAAGTGGAATTGTTAAAATCAGATGGTGCTAACTATAATGCTGAAACCGGCATGCTGGAATGGAAACTTGATCTGAAAGCGAAAGAGAATAAGAAACTCCAGTTCACTTACGAGGTTAAAATTCCTAAAGACAAAAGTCTTGCAGGTTTATAGTTGCCTTTAAAATAAGGTGTTGATGGTACAAAGAGGATAGGAATTATCATTTGGTGGCTAAAGAAAAGACTGCGGGCGGAGTTAAAATTTACATTTTTATTACCCCTAAAAACTCCGCCCGGCAGATGGTTCAATTGATTGGTTTAGTTTTTAAAATAGACAGCGTGGTATTCTTAAACAGTCAGCATCTAATCCCCATAAAATGCATCATGTTTTTCGATCTGTCGAAAAAAATTTTAAAGCCTTACGGGACTTTAAAATGATTAACTAAGTTGGTTCAGTAATTCTTAATAAGGTTGCAATTGTTTTTTTGGTCTGTCAATAAACCTTACGGGGTTTGTTGAATGATAGTTGTTTCAGGCCGTACTTAATTATCAAAACTTACGGGTAATGATAACCGATAAAACCTTACGGGGTTTTATCCAATCTGTTTCAAAATCCAATGTAATCTTACGGGATTACTAAAAGCCTTACGGGGCTTTGTCCTTAGGATTGGTTTTTACTTTACCGGCCTTACGGGGCCGCTTGGCTTCGTAAACCTTACGGGGTTTATCGGAGTAACCAATTTGAAACAATCTTATTGGTGTTTACTGGTTTTTTCAAAGAACTTTAGAAATCTTAAGTGTTTGGTTGATTAAAATTTCTTTGACAAAGATGCAGCATTTGACTACCCCGAAACAAGAGTACTTTTACTGAATTTTAATATCAGGGGTTTTCCCTTATTTGAATAGGGAAAACCCTTATTGAGGTTTTTTGCATTATGGTTTTTAGGAGTGTTTGTATTAAGGTTCAAACTTATTTTACAAAGCAGGTTGAATATTGCTAAGTACTTTAAACCTGTTTTTAAATCGTGACTTGTTGCTTCCCTGAAAAGAATGTGCCGGTCATTTTTTACAACCGGCACAGATGGGTTTTAGGTGGTTAGGCAAATTAGGTTCGTCAAGGTAAAATATCTTTAAAAAATTATGGGCTTGAATATTCCCGATAAAAAAAGTTGAATAAGAAACCAGATCAATATATTTTGTTTAGAATTTTTGCTTCGAATTAACAGTACAAAGTTGCAACATCAACCATTGCAATAAAAGAGGGTTTATACTGAAATTACTTTATAAGGGTTTTCCCTGTTTTCGATAAGGGTTTTCCCTGTATTTAATTTTATTAATGCCTTTTTCTAAACAGGGTTTTTGTGTTTGAAATTAAGTTCTGGTATAGGTTTCAGAACTATTTATGATGCTCAATGCATGTTTCAACATGCATGATATAAACTAAAAGTTACTTGACTTTGCTAGTAGTATTACTTTATCTTTCGTGCCGATTACATAAAAAATCAAATTGGTTTAATACAAAAAATAAAATATGGCAACAAGAAACAATAATAACAACGCAACAGGCGGAGCAGCAGACTGGCCTCTTATCGCGGCAGACCACAGCATTGGAGATAATGAAGCCCAGGTACTAATTGCAGCTCACTCGCCACCCGGGTTAGGTGGCTATTTTACTCCTGCAACTATCAACAGTTTAATTACTCCGGCTAATGCAGGCATCCGTTATTACTTTACTATTCATAACGGAGTCCTTACCGTAATGCTTGTTGGCGTGCAAAGAATATCTTCAGGTGTGTATAACGATATTGTTACCGGGGTACTCGCTGTAAGTGATGATTTAACTGTTGTTCACCCAGGCACTAATCAGCGCATTTCATTAAATGAAGCTGAAACATGCAACCGGAACTACCGCAACTCCACCGATTATGATGATGGAGTAAAAGGAGGGATGTTTGGCATTGATGCAATTAACAGCATAATAGCATTACCTAACTATTCCGGTATCAGATTTTATTTTGGCAACACCGGCACACAAAAAACAATTGTTTTATATGGAGTTGATGGTTCAGGTCATAATTTGCTGGGTTACATTGCTGACCGTAATTGTCCTTGCCCCACATTTTGCAGTAACAACAACCAACTGAATACCTGACCTAAATCTTCATGGAATTATCAGAACTTAGAAAAGTTTTTCCATTAATAGCCATATATACCACACTGATACCAATCAGCATTGCTGTATATAATTTCAAATATCTTGATATAAGCATGAAATTGATAATGGCTTATCTTACAATTTCATTTGCCATTGACCAGGTAACATGGTTTTATTTTATCTCAATGCGGAATAACATGCCGATCATTAACTGTTTCGTTTTGTTAGAACCGATGATATTTATATATATTCTGTATCACTGGGAGTTGGTAAAACCTGAGAATATTAAGCACAGTTATATCCTTATGCTACTGGTTTTGATTTTTTGGATTAACCAGGCATTTTTTAGTTATGATAGTAACGGAGCAATGGGAATATATGGCCCCATGTTAATCTTCTCAACATTTATAGGCGGTTTTAATTCAGTGCTGTCATCAACAAGGCTGTTGCGACTGGTTAGCCGTGTTAATAATTTAAAAGTAAACTATCGGTTCTGGACAATTTCAGGGATATTTTTTTATTGTACCTGTACGTTGATTGTGGTTAGCACTAATTACCTGGTTCCAAAATCGGCATGGATATTATTTAATATCACCAATATCATATATTACCTGATATTAGCAAATGCGTTTATAACATGCAGGAAATATTAAATAAGCTGAGTGCCGATACCAAATCAATGATTGCTTTGGTTATAGTTTTTGCGGCTATAATCAGCCTGGCTGTAGTGTTTGTTCTTGCCTTATGGCGATATTATAAAAGCATGCAACAGAAACAAGAGGAACTTTTTAAAGCAACACTGCAGGCACAGGAAAAAGAGCGCGGGCGTATAGCAGAAGACCTTCATGATGATATTGGTCCCCGATTGAGTGCACTTAAACTGTCAGTTGATATGTTGCGAAATGATTTTACCACCGAGGAACGAAACAGTATTATTGATGATACAACAGAAATACTTGATTATGTTATAAAAGACATAAGAGTTATTGTTCGAAATCTTGCAGGAAAATACATTGGCGAAAAAGGCGTTTATATTCAGCTGTATGAATTCAAAAAGCAAATTGAAAATGCAGCAGCCGTGCAAATTAATCTTTCAATTGACTGCCTTAAAGAACCCATGGATAATGACTTTGCTGTTAATTTATACCGGATTATACAGGAGATGATTAATAACTCAATTAAACATTCCGGCTGCACGCATATTGAAATTTCATGCACTAATGATAACCAATTGTTAAGCCTGGTTTATAAGGAAAATGGAAAGGGCTTTAGCGAAGACGCTGTTAATAAGGGCTTAGGATTGAATAATATCACTACCCGCGTAAAACTTTATAAAGGTAATTGTGAATTAATAACTGCCATTGGAGCAGGGACAGAGTATCGTATAAATTTCGACCGGGCTAACTTGTTGCCCAAAAATATTTCATAACATCATTAAACTTGCAACCATGAATAATCTAAAGATATTAATAACAGATGATCACCAGATGTTTCGCAAAGGCCTTGAAATGTCTATAAAAACTATAACCAGGGTGGGAAAAATATTGCAGGCTGAAAACGGTTTGGAAGCAATGGAAATACTGGAGAAGGAACCGGTGGATATTATATTTATGGATATAAAAATGCCGCAGCAAAATGGAATTGAAACTACTAAGTTGGTGACAAAGAAATACCCAAACATTAAGGTGATAGCACTTTCAATGAGTGATGATAAGGAGAACATTCTTGAAATGTTTAAAGCCGGTGTAAGTGGTTACCTGCTTAAAAATACCAATAAGGCCGAAATTGAAATGGCAATTAATGAAGTGCTTCAGGGTGGAAAATATTATTCCAAAGAAGTTTCAGATGTTTTACTTGAAAAAATAATTAATGTGGAATTAAACAATCACGATAAAACAGCCTATCCAGAAAAATTAACCGACCGCGAAGTAACGGTGCTTCAACATATTTGTGCACAATTTTCAACCAAGGAAATTGCTGATGTGATGTGCCTTTCAGAAAAAACAATTGAAGGATACCGTTTAAAGCTGCTTCAAAAAACCAATTCAAAAAATATTGCAGGCCTGGTTTTATATGCTGTAGAACACAAACTTGTTGACAGCGGAATACGTATTAATGCCTCAAGAAATCAATGACGTTCTCGTATGTCATAATGCATCTTTAATTGCCTGAGTCGAAAATTATTTTCCCAAGAGCCATATTGTAATATTTTATGTTGTTTGAATTATAGGCAGCTACAATTTGTTCACTCAGTAATTCTATGCGTTGATATTCCGGTTCAAAGATGAGTTTTCCATCTTTAGCACATAATCCATACTTACCATTCGAATTAATAATGAAGTGCTTGTTTTTAAATTGAATTGCTGTGTATAGTGGTTGAATAATATAGTTGCCATTTTTATCAATTACACCGTATTTTTTAGCTGACCTGACAACAGCGCGACCTTCATTAAAATCACCTGCTAATTCATATTTTAAATTAATTTTCAGTTTACCGTTTTTATCAGCATAGCCCCATTTTTTCTTAAGGCTAACTGCAATAATTTCTTCTGATGGTTTGCTAAAAAAATCAAAACCGGTAAGTGTAAATTTATTACCCATGCTGTCAATAACCAAAGCTTTAGTTTTCTGATAGATGATCGCATATCCATTTTCAAAGTATACATCCTCAATGCGTCCGGTTTGAACAGGGTAGGTAACTGCAATAACAAGTTTGCCGTTATCATCTATAAATCCGCATTTATTTTGTTTAACCACTAATGCCCGCTGATTGGCTGGCTGCTGTATGTGATCAAATTCAAAAGGTAGTATAATACCACCAGCAAAGTCAATCAATCCATATTTGTTGTTCTGTTTTGCCTTCAGAGTTTTATCAGTAAAAAAAGTTAAGTCATCATATTTAGGTTCAATTGAAATACTGCCTTTATTGCTAATGGTTCCATATAAACCATCAATGGCTACAATTGCAAATCCGTTTATAAAATCAGATGCATAATCAAATTCAAATTCAGTTATTCGTTTGCCGGATAGATTTACATAACCCGATTTTTCATTTATCACAGCCATACAGATTTCATCTGCAGGTTCTGAAAGTTCATCGTACCTGAAAGGAATAAGTTCATCCCCATTCCTGTTAATCAATCCATACAAATCATCTTTTGCAACAACTGCTGTGTTGTTTTTAAATGGTTCAGCATCATCATAAATAAAATCAATTACAGTTTTGCCTTGTTTGTTGATATAGCCATACTTGCCATTTTTCATAACCGCTGCTAAGCCTTCACTGAAAAAATTTACATCTTCATAAACAGGCTTTATCATCTCTTTACCAGTTTCATTAATGTAACCCCATAATGAGTCGCCCGAAAAAGGCAGAAATAATGACTGTTGCAATCTGTAATCCATTTCCAGTTCATTCATAAACGGATAATCAGGATATGTGCTTTTAAATTTTTCGAACAACTGATCGCTGTAGTTTTTCATATAGGCGGCATATAAGTCATGCCATGCCTGGTTCACATTTCTGTTACCCTGATTCTTTTTTATAAATGCTTCAAATTGTTCAACCGTTTTTTGAGGTGTTGAAAGCTCAAAAATTATGTTGTCAGCTTGTATACGGTCAGGGCGTTGAGGATGGTTTTTAATAAAATTCTGATATGAAGTAATTTTTTGATCCTGGGTTTGTTCTTTATATAAGCGTTCTTCATATTTATTTACGGCTGTTGCATTTTCTTTTGCATTGGGATATTGTTCAAGAAATGCTTTGTACGCTGCAGCCGTATTTATTTTAGCAGTGGCTTCAAATGCAACACTGTTTCGTAATTCAACAGCCTTGATTGCCTGTGTGCAAAATGAAAAGTTGTTCAGGTATTCAGTATATTTTTCTATGGTGTTAAAGGTTGAAGCCTGTATTAATGCTCGCTGACAGATGGTGTCTTTCTGTTGTTGAATACCTGCATAGGTAATAGCTAAATCCTCATATACTTTTAATGATTTTATACTTGTTGCTTTATAAGCACTTTCAGCCAATAAGATATAAATACGGGCGGAGTCGAGGTTGTAAAATGGGTTGTTGTTTATTGCATAAATGAGGCTAAGTCCATAGGCAGCACCGGCAGTTTGTTTTTTCAGGCATTTTTCGAAATAGTATTTTGCTTTAAAGTAATCGTAAATTTTCAGTCGCTCAAAACCTTTCTCTAAATTGCCGGCATAACTTCTGGTTATAAGCGTTGATAGTACAAAAACAATTATGATGAAGATTTGACTGAGATGCCGCATTAACATATTACCCGAAAAAATATTATGTGTTTAGAAAATTGATTTCAAATGTACTGATGCACAAGTATTAATCAAGCTTATAATTTATTAGTGATTTAATTTATTATTGCCCGCAAATGAAAAATCCATTACAAATACTCATTATTAATGGTCCTAACCTGAACCTTTTAGGTAAGCGGGAAACCGAAATTTATGGAACACAATCATTTGAAGATTATTTTTTAGAGTTAAAAAATGAATTCAATGATCTTAAACTTGAATATTATCAAAGCAATGTTGAAGGCGAGTTGATTAACAAGTTGCATGAAACAGGTTTCAGTTATGACGGTATAATTATTAATGCCGGGGGATATACACATACCAGTGTTGCCATTGGTGATGCCGTTGCCGGCATAAAAACCACGTGTATTGAAGTGCACATCAGTAATATTTTTTCACGCGAAGAGTTCAGACATCATTCATACCTGTCTGCACATTGCAAAGGTGTTATTTGCGGTTTGGGCCTGAGTGTTTATAAACTTTCGCTACTTTACTTTCGCAGTACATTGCATGCTTAGCCTACAAAAAATCACCGGCTTTAAACTTTAAAAATTCCATTTGTCCCGGTTGCTTATTAAGTACAATGCTTGAACAATAATCGTCAAGGAGAAAAGAATAAACATAAAAGTTGTCTTTAATATTACCCGGAAAGTAGTTGTCGCTTACAAAGCGGTTTACCGGTAATGCAGTATCAATGGTAGTAAGATCGCTGAAAATGCCAATCCCCGTTGCTTTTAACCATGCTTCCTTGCGCGACCAGTATTTGAAAAATAATTTCAACTGTTCAGGTCGGCTTATAGATGCAATTGTTTTTTTCTCACTATCAGAATAATTGCGCTCCATAAAATCATCAATTTTAAAATCGGGGCGTATCTGTTCAATATCAACTCCAACTTCAGCTTCGTTGCTGAATGCAATAAGTACTTTCAAACCTGAGTGCGACAGGTTAAAAAATAAATTTCCAAAACATATTTCGATGCACGGCTTTTTATTGATAGTTTCTGTGAAGATGATCGATTGTGCGGGTTGCCCCAGATATTTACTGCACAATAAACGTAAGGCGGAATGAGCATATAAAAATCGCATTTGATCATCGTTTTTTTTGAACCTGAGCATGCGCTCAGTTTCAGCAGAATTAAGTGTTTTTAATAGACTGGAATTAAGATTTTTATCTTCAACTTCTTCTATTTCTATCAACCAGATGTGCACTTCATTTGCCTTGAGGCTGAAATTAAAATCATGTTGTTTCCAGGTTATCTGATCTAAATCAGAAGTATGGAGATTAAAAGCATGCATAAAATTATAGTTATGATCAGATTTTTACTGATCGTTTTGAATAGGAGGCATTAATGTGCTTCATTAGAACTTTTGCCAATTCAGGAACATGAGGATATTCAAAAATGGAATTGTGATTTCCGGGTACGTATTCAATATCCACTTTGCCTTTCACAAAATGACTCCAGCCTAAATCTTCATCATACTCAATAGGTGAGAAGAATCCATTTTTAGCCCGGTAAACAGTTACACTTCCGTTGTAAATTTTGAGTTTGTAATCTTTTAATGCTCTGTAACAACTTTCTTCAATATTATTAAAATAGTCAGCTGAAGCCAGTCCGAATTTTTCTGCTATAAATTCTTTATTAAGCCACTCATCCATTTGTGCTTTTATCAGATCTTCTTTATGTGAAGGACTGCTGATTTTATTTTTCAGATAAGCTAAATTCTGTTCCATACTTTGGCTTGTAAGCATCTTGAGGCGTGAAACAACACGTTTCGATTTCAGTTTTATCTCCTCAATCTGTTTTTCTACACCATCAAGAATTTCAGACTTTGTAGCTGCCTCAACATCAAATAAAGCAACCATGGCCACTTCTTTTCCTAATCGCTCTAACCTCACAGCAATTTCATAGGCAAGTGCCCCCCCAAATGAACCGCCTCCAAGGTAATAAGGCCCTTCAGGCTGTATTTTAAGAATCTCATCAATATGATAATCTGCCATTTCTTCCAGGTTACTGAAAGGAGTATCAATTCCATTTAAACCTTTAGCCTGAAGCCCGTATGAAGGTACATCAGCATCAAGCAATTGTCCCAATGCATGATATTTAAAAACATTACCGCTAACACCATGTGCAAAGAAGAAAGGTTTTTTTGTTCCCGTGGTACGAATAGGTGCAATCGACCTCCAGATATCGCTTTGAATTTCGCTGTCTACCACTTTGGCTAATTTTTCGATTGTTGGATTGGTAAATAAAACCGCAAGTGGCAGTCGCATATCTTTCATTTTTTCTATCTCAATCATCATGCGAACTGCAATGATTGAATGGCCTCCAAGATCAAAAAAATTGTCACGAACACTTATATTCTTAACGTTAAGTAGTTTTTCCCAGATTTTGGAGATTGCCTTTTCAGTTGGTGTTCGAGGAGAAACATGTTCGTTGCTTTCGTTATTTTTTTCTTCAATATTCAACAATGCCTTTCGATCAATTTTACCGTTATTGGTCATTGGCATAGCATCAAGAACCTTAAAAATTGGGGGAATCATGTAAACAGGCAATTTCGCTTTTGTTTCATGCTTAATCAAAGCAATTATGGCATCATGGGCTTGTTTTTTAGATTCTGCAGAATCGAATTTTGTTTTCGATTCCATAGTTAAGTATGCAACAAGCTGCAACTCTCCGGTTTTGTCGGGCTGGGTAACAACAGCTACTGATGAAATTCCTGGCACCTGCGCAATGATGTTTTCAATTTCACCAAGTTCGATGCGATAACCTCTTACTTTAACCTGGAAATCACTACGGCCGGTATATTCAAGATTGCCATCTTTATTGAATTTTCCAAGATCACCGGTTTTATAAATATTTCCGAGGCCGGTATAATCAAACGGATCGGGAATAAACCGCTCCTCGGTAAGATCGGGTCGATTTAAATATCCTTTTGCCAATCCTACACCTCCAATATAAATATCACCTTCAATTCCGACAGGTAATCGTTCAAGGTTTTTATCTAGTATATAAAATGTGGTATTGGCAATTGGTTTTCCAATTTTAACAATGGGCTCATAACCTGAATGCAGCTGAAAATTAGCAGGAAGTTTATAAGAGCTACTCCATATTGTAGTTTCTGTTGGACCATATACGTTCCAAACATTTTTACTTAGCTTAGTTAATGATTGTGCCAATAACACCGGAAATGCTTCACCTCCGCAAAGTATATTCAGTTCTGAATTTCCTTTCCAGCCTGAATCAACCAGCATACGCCACGTTGCAGGTGTAGCCTGCATAAAAGTTATGCGATGGCTGTTGATCATCTGCATAATAATACGTGGATCAGCAGCATCTTGTTTAGAAGCAATTACTACAGTAGCTCCGCAAATTAACGGGAGCAATAACTCCAGCTCTGCGATATCAAATGAAATGGTAGTAATAGCCAGTAATTGATCCGTATTTTTCATTTCAGTAATCTTCTGAAATGATGTGAGCAGGTTTACCAAAGCAATATGACTAATCATTACTCCCTTTGGTTTTCCTGTTGAACCTGATGTATAAAGAACATAAACCAGATCATCGGAGCTACAACTTACTGACGGACCGTTTGCGTTTATTTTATGTAACTCATTTTCCCAGTTATCAATAAGCAACTGATGCTCGCATTTGAACTTGAATTTTGTTTGAATGCTTTGCTGAGTAATTATATAATGTACTTCTGAGTTTTCAATCATGTATGCTATGCGGTCGGCCGGGAATTCAGGATCAACCGGTAAATAAGCGCAGCCTGCTTTTGATATGCCAAGCATTGAAATTAACATTTCAGGAGAACGCTCAACACTTAGGGCTACAAGTTCACCCGGCTTTATTCCTTTGCTAATAAGCAAGTTTGCCACACGGTTAGCCGACTGATTAAGTTGAGAATAGGTTAGGGTTCTGTTTCCGAATTTTATTGCAGTTGCATCAGGTGTTATTTTAACCTGTTCTTCAAATAAATGATGCATGCATTTTTCATGCTGAAATTTTACCGAGGTTTCATTCCATGAATCGAGTAAGGCTATTTCACCTGCGGGCAGATAAGAGAGGTTGTCTATTTTTTCCGAATCGTTTTCAATAATACTTAAAAGCAATTCCCTGAATTCCTGTACACGGTTATTCATCAATTCATCGTCATACAAATCAGTATTATAAGTGCATTCTAATATGATTGTATTGTTGAAGCTGGTTGCATTAAGAAATATTTCAAAATTTTCATATTTTCTTGGATTGGAGTCAACTTCCATTTGCAATCCTTTAAACTCTACACCATCGGTTAGTCCCAGGTCAACATTAAATGCCACAGGAACTAATGGTATTCGAGATGGATCGCGGGGTATGTTCAGCTTTTTAATTAATGTACCAAATGTATAACGTTGGTTTTCGAAAGCATCAAAAAGTGATTCTTTCCGTTGTCTGAGGTATTCGTTAAATGGCGAGTCTCCGCTTATTTTTGTTTTTAACGGAAGCAGATTTACACAATGCCCGACAAGCGTTGGCATATTTGTAATTGACTGGCCGGCAGCTGGCAATCCTACTACAATATTTTCCTGACGGGTAATGCGGAATAAATATACTTCGAATGCAGTTATAAGCAGGCTAATGAAACTTACTTTGTTTTTGGCAGCAACCTTTTTTAACTCACTAACCTTATCTGCCTCAAGGGTTATATCAATACGATTGGCATTATAAGTGCGCAATGGGGGCCTGGGCTTATCAACCGGCATTTCAAAAAAGTTATGATAGTCTTTATATAGATTAAGCCAGAACTCTTCGGTCTCCTTATATGAATCAGTGGTTAAGAATTGATTTTCATTTTCTATGTATTGAGTATAATTTATTGCAGGTTCTAATTTATCTTCAAGGTTATCGGTTTGATTAAAATAATTATAGAACTTACTTAAATCCTGCATAACAATTCCTGTACTCCAACCATCGCAAACTACGTGATGTGCAGTTATAACCACATAATGCAATTCTTTTTCAAATCGTATCACTTTTACTTCGAACAAGATTCCATTTGGTAAATCAAAAGGTTCTGAAACATCTTCACGTATTACTTCTTTTAATGAATCCGCTTTTTCCTGTTCAGTTAAATTGCTCAGGTCGATAAGAGGCACGTCAATATTTATGTTTTTTGCAATTCGCATCTTAAAGCCGTCATCAATAAATGTTGCACGCAATGAGCTGTGGCGATTAATAACAGCATTGGATGCCTTAACCATTGCATCGTAATTAAACGGACCTTTAAGTTTTAAAGTCAGGGATTCGTTATAGGCACAGTTGGAGGCCTCGTTGCCAAATTTTATTGAGTTAAGAATTTCACGTTGAGATTCTGATGTTTCAATAAATAAATCTTCCTCGGCAAAAGGATCAAAATCAACTGGAATTAGCTTCATAAAAAATGGAAAGTGAAATTTAGGGGAGTATTAAACTGATGAAGTACGAGAATTCAAAGTTGCAAAATTAGAATGATTATTCAAAGCTGACGAACATCATTTGCGGTATTGATTAAGACTGAAAATATGGTTCTACTCTATGCAGCTTAGTATTTTATAGAAAATATGTTTTTAAAATAAATCCAGCTATTGCTGCAGCTAAAATTATATATGGCTCCTGAATTTTCTTTATATAAATTAATGCAAACATGCTGGTAATAGTAATTATTGCAGTAGTAATGTCGGTAATCGTTCGTGTTGCAATAATTATTACAGAAGCTGCCAATGCACCAATAATAGCCGAAGTAATTCCGTCAACAAAGGCTTTGATGCTGGTGTTTTTTGCAATTTTTTTGAAATAAGGGGCCGGTATTACAGTAAGCAGATAACAGGGAAGGAAGGTGGCCAGTGAAGCTACACATGCCCCAGGAAAGCCGGCCACGAGGTAACCAATAAAACCAACAGTAATAACGACAGGGCCGGGTGTTATCATTGCAACTGCAACTGCATCCACAAATTGTTTTTCATTTAACCAGTGATATTCATTTACAACGCCTCCATGAAGAAAGGGAACTATAGCCAGGCCACTTCCAAAAACAAATGCTCCTGCCTTGGCAAAGAACCATGCAATCTGTTCAAGGGTTTTCCATTCGAATTGCCAGAATGAAATCCCGGTTAATAAAACTGAATTGGCAGTTGTGCTTTTCTTAATCCATTGTGGTGGCGCTTTAATGATCATGTATAGAAATCCTGCAGCAAGGAACAACAGCATTTCTTCTGATTGTGTGATAAGTGTTAGAATTAATCCTGAAAGAAAAATTAACCATAAGAGCCACTTTTGTTTCATTTCAGGAAAAGAAAATTTGCTCACTGATTTTGTGGTGAGTTTATAACTACTCAATGCAATAATTCCTATTACTGCCGAACCAACACCATAAAATACAGCTTGCATCCACGGCAGGCCTCCATAAAGTTGGTATGCAATACCAATTAATACAACCATGATGAATGAAGGAATTACAAAAGCAAGGCCACATAATGTTGCCCCAGGGATTCCATAATGAACAAAGCCAAGATAAATACCCAGTTGAGCAGCTAATGGGCCAGGTGAAAGTTGTGCAAGTGCAAGGCCCTCCTTGTATTCATCTTCCGAAATCCATTTTCGTTTTTCTACCAGGTCGCGATGAATGTAGCCAACCAATGCTACTGGTCCTCCAAAACCGGAGTATCCTAGTTTTAAAAAATACAAGACCAATTGACGAAGCGAGTAGGTGTGCTGTTCCTGCATAATATCAAAATTGCCTGTAAAGTCTGATTCTAATTTCTACAAGGCAAAAAATATTTATCTTGTATATTATTTTGCTAAGATGAACGATTTACAAAATACCATTCAGCTTTAGCATGATTACTAAATGCGCTCAACTACAATGGCGCTGGCGCCTCCTCCTCCGTTACATATGGCAGCAGCTCCCAGTCGTGCATTGTTTTGCTTAAGTACGTGTAAAAGTGTAACAACAATGCGTGAGCCCGAAGAGCCAAGCGGATGACCCAATGCAACTGCACCGCCATTTACATTAACACGATCGGGATTGAGTTTCATCAGGTTATTATTTGCCACTGAAACCACGGAAAAAGCCTCATTAATTTCGAAGTACTCGATATCAGCTAATTTTAAATTAGCTTTTTCAACTGCGATAGGCAAAGCCTTTGACGGAGAAGTAGTAAACCATTCTGGTTTTTGTTGTGCATCTGCAAACGAAATTATTTTTGCTATCGGTTTAATACCTAACGCATCGCACTTTTCTTTGCTCATCAGCACCAAAGCTGATGCACCGTCACTCAATTTACTTGCATTGGCAGCAGTTACAGTTCCTTCTTTAATAAAGGCTGGCTTAAGTGCTGCGATTTTATCAAGCTTTATATTCTTGTATTCTTCGTCCTCACTCATTAAAAACGGATCTTTTCCCCGCATGGCAATTTCAACCGGCACAATTTCATCCTTAAATCTTCCATTTGCATATGCTTCTGCAGCTCGTTGATACGATGCTGTTGCATGAGCATCCTGATCTGCACGGCTTACCTTACATTCAGTTGCGCAAAGTTCTGCAGCATTACCCATAAGGTAATTGTTGTAAACATCAAGCAGACCATCTTTTACAATGCCATCAGTAATTTGCCCGTTGCCATAACGAAGGCCCGTGCGGGCTTTTTCAATATAATATGGCACCTGGCTCATATTTTCCATACCACCGGCTACCAAAATATCATTATGACCAAGCATAATGGATTGGGCTCCCAACATAATGGCTTTCATTCCTGATGCACAAACTTTGTTAACTGTAGTACCAGGTGTAGTTTCCGGAAGTCCTGCATAAATAGAGGCTTGTGTTACTGGCGCTTGTCCTAAATTGGCCTGCAAAACACTTCCCATAAAAACTTCGTTCACCATTTCGGGCTTAATACCAGCTTTTTCTACAGCTGTCTTAATTACCTTAGCGCCAAGCTGAGTTGCCGAAATACCTG
>JBGARN010000057.1:0-25578 GCA_044230205.1 Bacteroidia bacterium | reverse complement strand
ACCTTTGACGATCAGGATATTTCCACTGAATACTCTGCGCTAATGAGTAAAGTGGTTTCTAACGGGAATGGATATGTAAAATTCCCTATTAATGAACCTGCCGAAGGAAAAAAGAAATCTCAGATTGATGAATACCTTGAATTTTATCATGGCGCTGGAGTTCAGCATATGGCTTTACTTACCAATGATGTAATAAAAACAGTAACTGAATTACAAAGGCGTGGAGTTGATTTCTTAAAAGTGCCGACAACTTATTATGATGAATTAGAAAAACGCGTTGGCAAGATTGATGAAGATATCGAGTCATTGAAAAAACTTGGAATACTGGTTGACCGTGATGATGAAGGTTACCTGCTGCAGATTTTCACCAAGCCTGTAGAAGATCGCCCGACAGTATTTTTTGAAATCATACAACGCAAAGGAGCAAAGAGCTTTGGAAAAGGAAACTTTAAAGCATTGTTTGAAGCCATAGAGCGCGAACAGGCATTAAGAGGCAATCTTTAAAATATTTTTCAATCAAATAAAAAAGGTTGGCAAAACAAATTGCCAACCTTTTTTATTTTAACTTATCGTATAAATATTATTTGTTCATCACCCCTTCAATATCTGGCAAAAAGTAGTTTTCGCTTTTCATGATTTTGCCGTCTTCACGATAAATGGGCTTGCCTTCACTATCAAGCTTGCTCATGTTGCTGCGGTGTATTTCGTTAAACACCTCCACAATTTTATGTTGTAATCCATGGGCAACAATAGTTCCGCAGAGGATGTAAAGTTTATCACCTAAAGCATCTGCTATTAAATTCAAATCACCATTTTGAGCAGCTTCAAGATATTCCTCATTTTCTTCTTTCATAAGGTTAAATCGAAGGTTAATAATTTTATTACTTAACTGCGCTTGAGGTGTTTCATGATATTCCAATCCAAACACATGATGAAATTCCTTTACTTTATTAATGGTGTCAATAAGCGTTTGCATAATTTTTATCTCTGTTTGATAGGGAGCAAATAAATAAATAAAATTAACGGCCGCTGATAATATTTCCGAACAATCCGCCAATGCCACTACTCTCTTCACGTCCACCACCAAACCTGCCTGCTGCAATAATGCGGTCAGCAAGTCTTGAAAAAGGCAAACTTTGCAAATAAACCAGTCCTGGGCCACGCAATACTGCAAGAAATAATCCCTCGCCACCAAACAGAGCATTTTTAAATCCACCCACAAATTGAATGTCGTAATCCACCTGTGGGTCGAAACCCACTAAGCAGCCCGTGTCAACCCGAAGAGTTTCTCCCTGCTTTAACTCTCGTTTAATAATTGCTCCACCGGCATGAACAAATGTATTGCCATTGCCCTCAAGTTTTTGAAGTATAAAACCTTCGCCACCAAAAATACCGGCACCAATTCTTTTTGTAAAGGCCACATTAATTTCAATACCCTGTGCAGCACAAAGAAATCCATCTTTCTGCACCAGGAATGAGCCGCCAAAATTTGCAGGATTGATATTGATAATTTTGCCAGGGTAAGGGGCCGCAAATGCCACTTTTCTCTTAACAGTTGAACTGTTTGAAAAGTTACTGATAAAAAAACTGTCACCTGATATCATTCGTTTTAGTCCTTTTAAAAATCCGCCACCCGTTCCTGTTTGCATATCAATACCATCCTCCATATAAAGCATTGAACCCACTTCGGCACGAACGCCTTCCTGAGGATCTAATTCAATTTCTACTACCTGCATATCATCACCAAGGATGTTGTAATCTATTTCGTGTACCATTATTATTTTGCTGTTTATAGTTTAAAGATTTAAATAAATAAAATATAGTTTGAGGCTTTTATCTTTTTGATTATACCACAACAAAAATGTTACAAATCTTTTTAAATCAAAGTGAAAAATGATTTATTAAATTTACCATCAAATAAAACCTCAATGAAAAAGTTTCTTACAACCATTGTTATACTTCTTTTTGCCTTTCAATATGAGAATAAAGCCCAGATGATTATTGAAAATGCTATAGATACAACAGAACATATTTCAGACAAATTATACAAATTTGAATTACGAATGCCTGCCCAGTGCATTGATAAAATAACTTATCAAAAGGATAACAGCAAGGTGGATTTTGAATTATCGGAAGATGGCAAAATTGTTTACATCAAAAATTTTATTCCCGGGCGTGGCATCAGAGTGGAATGCACTTACAAGGATGGCAACCGCGATGCTTTTAATAAATCACCCTGCTC
The DNA here is from genome assembly GCA_044230205.1 of Bacteroidia bacterium. GTDB lineage: Bacteria > Bacteroidota > Bacteroidia > AKYH767-A > OLB10 > JAEUTH01. The sequence goes on along the minus strand of JBGARN010000057.1, from coordinate 23,336 downwards.
ATTGGAACTGGTAGTGCCGTTATAAATATAATTGCATAAAGATTAGCACCTTGCAGGCTGATTTAAATGCATGTATTACTCCCATCTGATTAACATTAAGAAAATTGTTGACACCTATCGTCAGCAACAACCCTTATCGCTTTTTTTAAAATCGTTTTTCAGAGCCAATAAAAAAATTGGTTCACGTGACAGAAAGAACATAGCCCAGCATGTTTACAATTATTTCCGCTTAGGTAATGCTTTGCCAGAAGCTGATTTTTTTGTCAGGCTTCAATTAGCAGGTTACATAGTTGACAATATTATTATTGATGAAAAGCTGAACGAAGAGAAACACCTTGAAGGTGATGATAATTTAGAAAACAGAATAACTACTATAAAGAATCAATTTCCCGGATTTAATGAAGATGATATTTTTCCCTTTACTGATGAATTGAGCACCGGTATTGACAAAACTGCTTTTGCAAAATCAATTCTAAATCGCCCAAAGGTTTTTATAAGGATAAGAAAGGGATTTGAGGAAAAAGTAAAGCAGGAATTACTACAAAAGGAATTTAAATTTGAAATTATAACTGGCAATACATTTTCATTTGAACAGGAAATAAAAATTACCCGAACCCAAAGCTTTGAAAAAGGTTGGTTTGAAATACAGGACTTATCATCACAACAAACAGGCTTTATCTTTGAAGCTAAACCCAATGAATATTGGTGGGATTGTTGCGCTGGCGCAGGTGGTAAAAGCCTGTTGTTCAAAGACAATTTTCCGGATACGTATGTACTATTAACCGACATACGCGAAAGCATTTTGGCAAATGCAAGTGAGCGAATGAAAAAAGCTGGAGCAAAGAATTATGAGATCAGACATTTGGAGACCTGGGAATTTGGAAAACCTGAAATTGCCAGAAAAAATTTGGATGTAACGATTACCCCTTTGGGATTCAGGGGGCAATTTGATGGAATAATAGTGGATGCACCCTGCAGCGGATCAGGTACATGGGCACGAACTCCGGAGAATATTTCATTTTTCAGGAAAGAAATGATTATAGAATTTCAGGTTAAACAACTTGCCATACTTGAAAATGCTTTGCAGTATTTGAAACCGGGCGGACAATTAATTTACATAACCTGTTCAGCTTTTAAAAAAGAAAACGAAGAAGTTACGCAACATCTTCTGAAAACAGCAAATTTGAAATTGGTCAGAGAGCAATTAATCTTAGGCTATGAAAATTATGCCGATGTAATGTATGCTGCTCAATTGCAAAAATTAAACTAATCTCAGGTAAACAATTATTATTTCACAAAGAGATATTTTATTGCTTTAATAAAGTGAGCAATTGTTGCAATGCCAGCCTGTTTTCTGCATTACTCATTTGGTTTTTTAAATATTCTTTTTCGCGTTTGGTCAGGTGCCAGCTCAGAGAAACTTTTTCATGCGACTCAGGGAGTTGAAATGTAACAAAATCAACTTTGCTTTTGAACCCTGATGTAACTGTTTCAATATACGCATCATTGGTATAATCCTGCATCAGTAAAAAGTTGCCTGAAACATTCCGGAAAGGTGTAGCCAGCTTATCATAAAATGTTTTTACACTGGCATCATAAATTTTTGATTTCTTATACGTATCGCGAATTTGCACCACCACTACCCCACTTGTATTTTCACTTATCCAGTTACTGAAAACATGTAAAAAGCGCATTGAATTCAGGATTCCAAAATTATCACGAATGCCTGCATCCATTGCTTCAATTGCCGGTGAACTGGGAAATGAAGTAACCGGAGAAATCCAGGGAAATGCAGAATTAACACGCAGTGCACTTGTTAACCTCAGATTCAAGGCATCCTGGCCTGCAAAAAAGCGCGAAAACTCAATGCCATTGATCAGCCCGTCACCACTTGAATCGCGATTGTTGTTTTGAATCATATAACTAATTTTCTGCGGTGATATAAACATTGCCCTTCCATCATTGATCATTGTTGGCGTAATAAAAATCATTGGAATAAGCGCATCACGCTCAGGCTGTTCATAATAACTAATACGTCTATTTATCAGGTTATCAAGATTCTTATTGAGTTGAGTTTCCCATGCATAGCCCCGGTCTTTTACATAGCGGTATTTGCCATCATCAAACTTCTGGAAATTAAGAAATATGTCGCTTACTGTCAGTTTAAAAGCAATGCCGTTTAACATATCCTTTCCCACATTTCGCAAGTACGGGTTTTTAACAGACTGGTTGGCCTTAAACAGCGAATCGCGATGCGTAAAATATAGTTCCCTGTAATAACTGGCACTGATAATTCCCCCTGATGAGCCCGTTATCAATGGCGTTGATGGCATAAGGTCACCAGCAAGTGCCGAATCAATTACCTGCATAGCCCTGAATGTAAATACCATGGACCTCACCCCACCACCGCTAATATTAAGCAGTACCATTTTTGGCTTATCAATTCCTTTGGCTTGCCATTTGGCTTTCCATTTATTGAGAATTTCAATCGTAGCTGCAACATCACTGATGTATAAATCACGTGACGACAATTTTTCCAAGGTTGGAATATCAAATTGCTGCTTCTCCCCTTTATAATTTAAACCATAAGCATAATTGCTCTTGTTGAATATCTCGAAGCGAGAGAAAATGTTCAGGAGTAAAAAAAATACTATGAAAAAACTGGTTGCCCAGCTTCGCAGGTAATACCGCACTACCCCTGTTATCATAATAAATAATGTGAAAAGCAGCAGAATGCTTGCACCTGCAGGTATCTTAAAAAAGTCAACATCACTTAACAACCCGATAATGAAAAAAAGTGCAAAAACAACCATTTCAAACACAGCAGCATTAACGTGATTCTGTTTAAAAACAGAAAGTACCTTTTCATGTTCATAGTGTGATACATCACGTACAACTTTTACTTTGAAAAATGATGATAAATAGGATTCAACATGCCAGGCAGCCGGATAGTGCGAATAATCATAATTAAGTTTGCGTTGCCTGAAAGAATAAACAAGTGGCTTTCGTTCAACTTCATCATCAGCCGTACTTACCTTATACATTTTGTAGATATCCTTATTGATGATAAGAAAATACCTGAAAACAAGGAAAGAGACAATAGCATATCCTGAAAAGAAACTAATGATGAAAAAGGATACCTGGCTTAGTGACCTTAACTCTTCAAAATACTGAAACTTCACCAACTGATACATATATACAGAGAGAAAAACTACAACCAGAATGAAATTGTTGATACAGTATTTGTAAAAGGTGCGTGAAAGTGTAGCCAGGAAAGGAAAATGATGGGCATTAAGTAAAAAACTGGAAATATTAAATCCATTTACAAAAGTGGCAAATGCCAGTCCCATAATAAACAACGACCAGCCACTAACCTTACCCATATATTCCGGATCGAGGAAAAGAAAAGGCAATCCATACCTGGTAAGCAGGAGTTTAGTAACGATGGTAAATAATACCACCCAATACAGAAACTGTAACTGATTCTTCTTAATATTAAGAATCAACAGTTGAACAGGAAATGAGAAAATTAACCGGTGGAGGAATACCGTAAGCCAACTCATAAAATAAAAATAAAGCTGCCCTAAAAGGTCATTTTATAATAAAAGTAAATGTAACTAAAATAAACACCATTTACAATAAATATCACTAAAATGATCAACAATAGAAATTGAAAAGCCTATTCTGGTGTACTGGGTCTGTTATAAATACTTTTCAGTAAGATTACGTGCTTCCATTTCTTCCTTTGTTTTGGGCATAGTGCTAAAAACATAATCCCACAAAGGCATGGAAACTGCAAAAGCCGTATCGTTTCGCCCATAATGATGTAAGCTATGGTGTTGCCATAAAATCTTTAAAAAGTTTTTCGGGGTACGAAAACGATGAACTGCATAATGAATAAACAGGTAAACGCAATATCCTTCTATAAACCCGGCAAAAAAGGCATAATGTGCATCGCCCATAGTAAACCTGAAGACAAAATAGAAGAAGGCAGCTAAAAAAATTGAAATAATGGGCGGCATAACTAACCGATCCTTATCTTTTGGAAATTCATGATGTACACCATGAATACTGTATTGTATTTTTTTCTGTCGTTCAGTTTCTGCATCAAAATGAAAAAGGAAACGATGAATGCAATACTCAATCAATGAAAAGAAGAACATACCCGTAAAATACAACAGAAATGTTAAATACCAGTTTGTTTTATCATACATAATCGTATACCCCACAGTTACAACAGATATTGAAGAATACATGATAATTGGGGTAAGAAAGTGTGTACGCGTAAGTCGTTCAAGTATCGGGTTGGATGATAATTGTTTCGTGCCTGAATTGTAAACCCTTGTATCCTGCTTAACTTTACTCATGGTAATCGTGTAATTGGGGCAAATTTAATCATAAGACAAGATAAAATGCAAAAACACTTTTTATGACATATCTCAACTTTTCGTTAAATTTCAATGTGTTATTATATTTTGTAATAACAATTATTTTTTTGTTTGCAAATAACCAATTAGCCGGTAAACCAGCTTAGCCAGCGTATACTCTGATAGAATACTTCCTTTTGCAGGTGCACATTCAACAACATCAAATCCAACCACATTTTTCTTTGCAATCACTTTTTTCAAAAATTCAAGTGTTTCTTCCCAATATAGGCCACGGGGTTCTGCTGTTCCTACAGCCGGCATAATAGACGGATCAAAACCATCTGCATCTATGGTCAGGTAAACATTATCAGTCAAGGCTGCTATGGCTTTATCCATCCACTTCGGATCGCGTCTCACATTATGAGCATAAAAAGTAGTAATGTTTTTTGATTTCTTTATCAACTGTGCTTCATCAATACATTGGGCGCGTATACCCACCTGCACCAAATTATGTCCATCATCATGTACTCTTTTCATCACACTTGCGTGTGAGTAAATGTTATCATGATACGATTCCCGTAAATCGCTGTGTGCATCAATCTGTAACACTGAAAGATTTTTGTACTTTTTTGAATGGGCGCGCACAAAACCCAACGTTACTGTATGTTCAGCGCCAAGCGATACCACAAATTTTCCATCATTAAGTAATGCTGCAGTATGCTTTTCAATAAGAGCCACAGCCTTTGCATCAACAGTTTTTTTTGAAAATTTTATTGCAGGTAAAGTTGCAATTCCACATTTGCGATAGGTTTCCATATCCAGCTCTTCATCATATAATTCGACAAACTGCGAAGCGCTTATTATAGCTTCAGGTCCTTTATCGCTTCCAGCTAAATATGAGGAAGTATGCTCATAGGGTACCGGCTGTATTACAATTTTAGAGGTATCATAACTATAGTGCTTTTTTTCAGGGATTCCTAAAAAATTTGATTTTGTGGGTAGTGCTTTCATCGGAATGTTTTTATTTAGCTGAGCACTTTCGTTACAAGTTCAGCAGCTTCTTTAAGTTGAATGGCCGAATAAACTTTCAACCCTGAGTCGTCAATAATTTTTTTTGCTTCGGCTGCATTAGTTCCCTGCAGCCTGATAATAATCGGAATGTTTATTTCACCAATGTTGTTATAGGCATCAACAATACCTTGTGCTACACGGTCGCAACGAACGATGCCTCCAAAAATATTTACAAGTATGGCTCTAACATGCGGGTCTTTCATAATAATCCTGAATGCCTGTTCAACGCGGGCAGCATTGGCTGTTCCGCCAACATCAAGAAAGTTGGCAGGTTGTCCACCGGCAAGTTTTATTATATCCATCGTGGCCATTGCCAGACCGGCACCATTAACCATGCAGCCTACATTTCCATCCAACTTCACATAGTTCAATTCATGAGCGCTGGCTTCCACTTCCGTTGGATCCTCTTCAGTTTTATCGCGCATTGCTGCATAATCGTGATGACGATATAATGCATTATCATCAAGGTTTACCTTGGCGTCTACTGCAATAATTTTATCATCACTGGTCTTAAACAACGGATTAATTTCAAACATTGATGCATCAATAGTATCATATGCTTTGTATAAGGCAGTAACAAACTTTACCATTTCCTTAAAAGCAGTTCCGCTTAATCCTAAATTGAACGCAATTTTACGTGCCTGAAAAGGCTGCAAACCCACTTTTGGATCAATTTCTTCTTTGAAAATTTTTTCCGGAGTGCTATGTGCAACATCCTCAATACTCATTCCACCTTCAGTAGAATACATGATAATATTTCTGTTAGTGGCACGATTCAAAAGAACACTCATGTAATATTCTTTTACTTCGCTTGGACCTGGATAATAAACATCCTGGGCAATTAAAACCTTATTTACTTTTTTTCCTGCTTCGCCAGTTTGAATGGTAACCAAAACATTACCTAATATATTTTTTGAAATACGCTCCACATCTTCAAGCGATTTTGCAAGTGCTACTCCATTCTGCTCAGTACCTTGTATTTTACCCTTACCGCGGCCACCGGCATGAATCTGTGATTTTACCACCCACCATTTGGTTCCCGTTTGTTTGGTTAATTCTTTAGCTGCTTCTACGGCCTGTTCAGGCGTTTCAGCAACAATGCCTTCCTGAATAGCAACTCCAAATGATTTTAATATTTGTTTCCCCTGGTATTCGTGTAAGTTCATGAATGAAACTATAAATTATGATTTGTAAATCTTAAATTGTTTATAAACTAAAACGAGAATCTTTTAGGTCCAACACTAAAAGTTATGTCCCTTTTAAAAGCCGCGCAAAAGTAGATTATTTGAAAGCATTTGCAACTTTAAAACCAATTGAAATTCAGCTTTCATGATAAATAACCAGTTCATACCAAACAAAATTAATCAGGCGCTTTTTTTGAGAGAAAAAGAAAATACACTTCCTTCTCCGGATTTGCTTTGCACAGTAATTTTCTGCTGGTGCGATTCTATTATATGCTTAACAATTGCTAATCCCAACCCTGTGCCCCCTTCGGCCCTTGATCGGTGTTTGTCAACCCTGTAAAACCTTTCGAATAACCGCCCCAGATGTTTTTCATCAATTCCTATTCCGTTATCTTTTACATGCACTACATATTCTGCACCAATATCAGTTATACCTATTTCAGTTCTGCCGTTATCAATACCATATTTAATACTATTAATCAGCAGGTTATCTAACACCTGGCGTATGCGTTCTTTATCAGCATATACATAAAGCTGTTTATCTTCAGGAATTGAAGTCGAAAGGGTTATATGCTTTTCAGCAGCTCTTAACTCTTGCGTATCTATAACATCCCTAATCAAATCATTCAGGTCAAAAGTCCGCCAGTCAATAATCATCTCACCGGTTTCCATTCGTGATATGGACTCAAGATCATTTACAATTGAAGTCAGCCGGTCTAAACTCTTACTTGCCTTTTGGAGATATACCATGTTCACTTCAGGATCGTCAATACCGCCATCAATAAGCGTATGTATGTATCCTTCCACAGCAAAAATTGGCGTTTTTAATTCATGAGAAACGTTACCCAAAAACTCCTTACGGTACAAATCAAGATTCTTCAGCTTTTCATATTCCTGGGTATGTTCCTCCTCCCATTCCTGCAATGCTTCATTGATTTTACCGGTAAGGTCAGTACCATCCCCGCCATCAGCATTAATAAAGTGGGTTCTTCGGAGCTGATTTATATTCTGAAGGATTATGCCCATTCGTTTTTCATAATGCATACGCGCTCCTATAAAGACAGCCAAACAACTTGCTAAGGTGATTACTATTGCAATAACAATTATTAAGGTAGTACTCATATCTGATTTTGTGGCGCGAATGTAACAATAGGAGTAACCTTAACATATAGATAACAATTTTGTTTTTTAGTTTTGATGAATGCGCAGACTGGCTCAATAATCCGTTTACTTTTATTTACTTAACTGTATATATGAGCAACTATATGTGCAGATTGGCTTTATACTGTTAACTCAATTAATTGGGGTTCGGCAAATAACAGTTTTAAGATAATCATGTGAAAGGTATTACAAAGGCTTTATATGAATGATTTTATAGGGCGGTTTAGTTTTAATTTACCATAATTAGGATTACTTTTGCCGCGCAAAAAATATAACTATGAAGAATCTGACGCATACTGAATTGATGAATGACCTTAAAAATACCAGCGAAAAGCTGATTAAAGGTTACACTGTTTTACAATCTATTGATAAAGTGGAAGTAGGAACCACACCCAAAACCCTTGTTTGGCACAGTGATAAAGTAAAACTGTATCACTACGACCGCGAAACTCCTGCAAAATGCAAAGTGCCTGTATTGGTTTCATTCGCTATAATGAACCGTCATGATGTGCTTGACCTTCAGCCTGATCGTTCATTAATGAAAAAGCTTCTTGAAGAAGGCCTGGATATATACATTATGGATTGGGGATACCCTACCCGCCAGGATCGTTACCTTACAATGGAAGATTATATCCTTGGATACATGAACGATGCTGTAGATTTTATTCGTAATGCTCACGGACTTGAAAAAATTCATAAAATGGGTATTTGCCAGGCAGGTACATTTTCAACTATTTATGCTTCTATTTTCCCGGAAAAACTTGCCAGCTTAACTACCTATGTAGCACCATTTGATTTCAGCACCAATGCTTGTATGTTGTACAAATGGACCAAATATATTGATGTAGATGCCATGGTTGATTCACACGGTACTGTGCCTGCTGATTTGTTGAATATGGCATTCGGTATGCTGAAGCCTAGCATGGATGTGAGCAAATATCTTGGTGTAATGGATTCGCTTGATGATAAAGATAAACTAATGAACTTTTTAAGAATGGAACATTGGAAAAATGATTGCCCCGACCTTGCAGGTGAGATGTTCCGTAAATACATAAAAGACCTTTTCCGTGATAACAAATTGATTAAAGGCGAATTTGAATTAGGTGGTCAGTTAGTTGACCTTAAGAATGTAACTATGCCTTTCCTGAATATTTATGCAACAGATGATAACATTATACCTAATGAATCAACAATTGCAGTAAATAAATTTATAGGAAGCAAAGACAAGGAATTGTATGCTTTTCCTGGCGGACATATTGGTGTATTTGTAGGTGCACGCTCTCAAAAAGAACTTGCTCCTAAAGTTGCCAAATGGGTAATGAGCAAAAGCTAATTAATAATAACTTAAGGTGTATAGGCTGTTTCAGAAAACGAAACGGCCTTTTTTATTTTTTTAAGACCGGTAAACTTTTATTTCGTAAATCAATTTAAACTGATGCAAAAATTGTTTTTGATAAAAATCTATATTTGAACAAGCATTAGCATTAATATTTAACCATCAATTTATGAATCCAAATCTTAATAGAATTTTAGCTGTTATTGCCGGACTTGTTGCTGGCAGCTTTGTAAACATGGGGATTATTACCATTAGCGGAAAATTTATTCCTCCTCCGGAAGGTGCTGATGTAACTACTATGGAAGGCCTGAAAGCCTCACTTCATTTATTTGAACCAAAACATTTTATTATGCCTTTTCTTGCTCATGCGCTTGGTACTTTTGCAGGTGCCATAATTGCCGTGCTTATTGCGTCAACACGTAAATTAATGGTTGCAATGATTGTTGGCTTCTTTTTTCTTGCGGGAGGAATTGCAAATGTATTTATGTTGCCGGCCCCTCTCTGGTTTTGTTTATTAGATTTGGTTGCCGCCTACCTGCCAATGAGTTTTATTGCTGCCAAATTGGTTGACCGTAAGTAATCAGTTAAAAGTAAAGCAATCTCTTAGGTAATAAATTCAAATAATTTTCAATTACTGCGCATTAATTTTCTGGCGTGATTTCATTCAAATAAAAAATAAAGACCCGCAAAAATTATGCAAGCAGCCAATGATGTAAAACCATAAAAGAATACGGGAAATAATTCAGGAAACGGATTTAACAACCCGAGTACACAACTCACAAAGCCAAGCACAGCACCAACAGCAAGACAGGTAAAACCAATATTTTGCCTCTCAGCAATTTTCTGTTTCTTAAAACTGGCTATTAACTGTTCAATGGCTGCTTCATCATAACCAGCATTACTTAATTCGCTTTTGATATCAGCAATCGGAGTATTACTGCGAAGCCATTGCTTGATCCTGTTATCATCCTGAGCTAAAGAATTATTCATTTATACAGATGCTTATAGTTTGAATTAAGTCCATCATGCATATTTTGCGAAGAATAATGCAAAACACCAATTGTAAAAACAAAAATAAAAAAATGACTTAATGATTAACAGCCGGGTATAATTGTGTGAAAATTCGGAGCGGCCTGATAGATATTCCGGAAGTTCAAACACGGTGCATTAAAATGCCTATTCCCTGTTAATCTTCAAACTTTTTCATTACAGCGTGACTAACGCCAGTATTTGAAAATCCGCCATCATGAAATAAATTCTGCATGGTTACAAAGCGGGTATAATCGCTGAACATTGTAACACAGTAATTGGCACAGTCCTGTGCTGAGGCATTGCCCAATGGTGACATTTCATCTGCATAATTGTAAAAAGCACCGAAACCCTTTACGCCAGTACCTGCCGTGGTTTTGGTTGGCGATTGTGATATGGTATTTACTCTTACCTTTTTTGCTTTACCATACTGATATCCAAAGCTACGGGCTATGCTTTCTAAAAATGCTTTGGCTTCAGCCATTTCATTATAGTCAGGAAAAGTACGCTGAGATGCTATATATGTAAGTGCAACAACACTGGCCCATTCATTTAAGGCATCATGTTTCATGCACAACTGCAGCAAACGGTGCAAAGACATTGCACTAATATCTATGGTCTTGTGCATAAAATCATAATCTAAATCGGTGTAAGGTTTTCCCTTTCTAACATTAAGCGACATACCCACTGAATGAAGGATAAAATCAATACCACCGCCTAAAATTTCTTTTGACTTTACAATCAGGTTGGTCATATCATCCATCGATGTAACATCGGCAGGAATAATTTCGGCTTTAATTGTATCGGACAAAGTTTTAATTGCCCCCATACGCATGGCAACAGGTGCATTGGTTAATACAATTTGGGCGCCTTCGGCATGAGCCTGCAATGCTACTTGCCACGCTATGGAGTGTTCATCCAATGCACCAAAGATGATTCCTTTTTTGCCTTTTAAAATTCCGTTTGCCATAATGATTAATTTTTCGAGTTTAATGTCTCGGGCAATATTAAAGGTTTGTTGTTAATACCTTTTAGTGAATGCTTGCTTAGCATTTATGTTTACCCTTAACCGATTGCAGCAAACGTAATGCAATCCTAAAATAATCCAAAACAAAAATTAATTAAACCGCATTCCAATAATAAATGATACACCTCAAACATTGATTTTTTACTACTTTCGCGCCAATTGAAAGATAGAGTACTTTTATCATTGCAAAGTTAGGCCCCTGAAACAAAAAAGCATCAAATAACAGGTGTCATACTCAGTATTAAAAAATTATTTGCATTAATACTGTGGTTAGGATTGCAAGGATGATTTAAAGAAATAAGAAATCATAAATCGTTAATTATATATCAAAAAATGGCAGGAGAAAAAATCAGTTTATCAAATGGTAAATTAAATGTACCCAACAACCCGATAATTCCTTTTATTGAAGGAGATGGAACCGGACCGGATATTTGGGCAGCATCAGTACGCGTGATGGATGCAGCTGTTGAAAAAGCTTATAATGGAAAAAAGAAAATTGTATGGAAAGAAGTGCTTGCAGGTGAAAAGGCATTCGTTCAAACCAAAAACTGGTTACCCGATGAAACCCTGGATATAATCCGTGAGCATCTTGTTGCTATTAAAGGACCATTAACAACTCCGGTGGGTGGAGGCATTCGCTCGCTGAATGTTGCCTTACGCCAGCAATTGGATTTATATACATGCCTTCGTCCTGTAAGATGGTTTTCAGGTGTTCCTTCACCTGTTAAGCATCCTGAAAAAACCGATATGGTTATTTTCCGCGAAAACACTGAAGATATTTATGCCGGAATTGAATACATGGCAGGAACGGAAGAAGTTAAAAAGGTTATTAGCTTTTTGCAGAATGAAATGAAGGTGAATAAAATCCGCTTTCCTGAAACATCGTCCATTGGTATAAAGCCTGTATCTGTGCAGGGATCAGAGCGATTAATCCGTGCAGCTCTTGAATATGCGCTAAAGCATAAGAAACCTTCACTGACACTGGTTCACAAAGGAAACATAATGAAATTTACTGAAGGTGGCTTTAAGAAATGGGGTTATGAACTTGCAGAGCGTGAATATGGTGATAAAGTATTTACATGGGCTCAGTACGATAAAATTGCAGAAGATAAAGGTAAACCGGCAGCAGATGCTGCAATGAAAGATGCTACCAATGCGGGGAAACTGATTGTGAAAGATTCAATTGCTGATGCATTTCTGCAACAGATTTTATTGAGGCCTGATGAGTATTCAGTAATTGCCACATTAAACTTAAATGGGGACTATATTAGCGATGCACTTGCCGCTTGTGTTGGTGGAATTGGTATAGCTCCGGGTGCTAATATTAATTACTTAACCGGGCATGCCATATTTGAAGCAACACATGGCACTGCTCCAAAATATGCCGGATTGGATAAAGTAAATCCCGGTTCGGTAATTTTATCAGGTGCCATGATGTTTGAACATATGGGTTGGTTAGAAGCCGCAGAATTAATTTACAAAGGCATTGAACAATCTATAGCTAATAAAGTGGTTACTTATGATTTTGCACGCCTGATGGAAGGTGCCAAAGAGGTAAAGTGTTCTGAATTTGGTGATGAGATAATTAAAAATATGAATGCAGCGATTATGGTTTAAGGATTAAAGTTTCGGGATTTAATATTCGCCATTAAAACCGAAAAAAAATATTTGTACCTGGTTAAACATAATCAGGTTCAAATACCCGAAACCCAAAACCCGAATCCGAAACTAAAAAACATGCCTTTACTCGGAAGTATTTTAAAAAGAGGAATAGAACTGCGAGGTTTGGTTTTGCCTGAGCCTAACAGGCCTATTAAATACCAGCGAAAGGCATTGAAAAAACTGCTTACCAAGGCTCAGTTTACGCACTTCGGTCAGCATTATAATTTCGGTGGCATACTTAATAGCAGGCATTTTATTAAAACATACCAGCAAACTGTTCCTATACATGATTACAACACCATTTTTTCGCAATGGTGGAATAAGTGTTTGCATTACGAGGAAAATGTATGCTGGCCCGGACAGGTAAAATATTTTGCTTTAAGTTCAGGCACCAGTGAATCCTCAAGCAAACATATTCCGGTAACGCTTGACATGGTGAAGAGCATCAAAAAAACTTCACTCAGGCAATTTTTCTCCTTAGGTAATTATGATGTACCCAAAGAAATTTTTCAAAAAGGAATTTTAATGCTGGGCGGAAGCACACAGCTTCAAAACCATGGTAGTTATTATGAAGGCGATTTGAGTGGAATTACAGCCAGCAAAATTCCATTTTGGTTTCAGCATTTTTATAAACCCGGCAAACGCATATCCAAACAAAAAGACTGGAATCTTAAATTGGATGAAATAACCGAAATGGCGCCAACCTGGGATATAGGCGTTATTGTAGGTGTTCCGGCATGGCTGCAAATGCTGCTGGAAAAAATAATTGCCCGCTACAAGCTGAATAACATTCATGAAATCTGGCCTAACCTAAGCATATACGTTCATGGCGGAGTTTCATTTGAACCCTATAAAAAGAGTTTTAATGCTTTATTGGGCAAGCCACTTAAGTACATGGAAACCTATCTCGCCTCAGAAGGATTTATTGCACTGCAGGAATATCCTGACCGTGCAATGAACATGGTACTTAACAATGGATTGTTTTTCGAATTCATTCCCTTTAATGATCAGAATTTTACTCCTGATGGTGATTTGCTGGGCAAACCTCAAACATTACTCATTGATGAAGTTAAAGAAAATGAAGAGTATGCCTTGTTGCTTTCAACCAATGCCGGTGCATGGAGATACCTTATTGGCGATGTTATAAAGTTTACTAACAAACAGCGCTGCGAAATAAAGATTGTTGGACGCACCAAGCATTACCTGAGTCTTTGCGGTGAGCACCTTTCCGTTGACAATATGAATAAGGCTGTTCAGATGGTTAGTGAAGAACTGAATATTTCCATACCTGAGTTTACTGTTTCAGGAATTCCTTACGGAACCTTGTTTGCACATAAATGGTATGTTGGTTGCGATGATGCAGTGAATTCCGAATTACTCAAAATTAAGATTGATGAGAAATTAAAAATACTTAATGATGATTACAGGGTTGAAAGAGCATCTGCATTAAAGGAAATCATTGTGGAAGTTTTACCAACAGGGGTTTTCCTGAACTGGATGAAACAAAACGGCAAAATTGGTTCGCAGAATAAATTTCCCCGTGTTATGAAAAAACAATTGCACGAAAGCTGGAGTGAATTTGTGCAGCAAAGTGTGGGTCATAAACTAAAGTGAGCAATTTCCATTCGTTTTTTTTAATTCACCCGATCAAATTCCATTTTAAAAAGTTACTCAATTCTATTTTTTCTTTAGCATACAGGGATCAATGGTCGAAGCAATAAGAGACGGTTTTTTAGTAGGATTCGCTTTGGCTTTCTTAATCGGGCCGGTATTTTTTCTTTTGCTAAGTACCAGTGTCAATAAGGGTTTTAAGCAGGCTGCCTTTCTGGCTACAGGTGTTTTACTTAGCGATGCAATGTATATTGCCATTGCGTATTTCGGCAGTGCTATTATAGCTTCCAGTGCTCAATTCAATAATCTGTTTGGAATAATTGGTGGTGTAATTCTTATAGTTTTCGGAATTGTAAACTTTTTCAAAAAGCCGGCTGTAAATAAAAATGAAGCCGATGAATATACCATACCTAAAAATGATTTTCCAAAATTCCTGATAAAAGGATTTGCGCTGAATTCATTCAATCCTTTTGTGTTGATTTTCTGGCTTGGTGTAGCCAGCAGTATTGCTGTAAAAAACTTTTCTTCATCAGAAGTGCTTGCATTTTATGTAATGGTATTGGCTACAGTTTTATCAACCGATCTGATTAAAGCCTATCTTGCTACTAAGCTCCAAAGAATCATAACAGTTACTGCACTCATCTGGATGAACCGTATTTCAGGCATTGCCCTTGTTTTTTTTGGCATTAAGATTATGCTGAAAAGCTTGATGTAATTCAGATTCGATTAGCGCAACAGCCTTCGCAAAGCGATATTAAAATAACTTTACACTTATGAAAAACAATAACACGTTTAAACTTATCGCTAAAACCTTTGCCGGCATGGAAGATGTGCTGATGACTGAGCTGGGAAATATTGGAGCTATTGAATTGAAAAAATTAAATCGTGCAATAGAGTTTGAAGGCGATAAAGCTGTGATGTATAAAGCTAACCTGCTCTGCCGCACTGCACTGCGTATCTTAAAACCCTATGTAAGTTTTGAAGCCGCAAGTGAACAACAACTCTACGATGAAATACGAAAAATAAACTGGAGCGAACATTTATCGTTGTATCAGACATTTGCAATTGAAACAACATTAAATCAATCAAAGTTAAATCACTCCCAATATGTTTCACAAAAGGTAAAGGATGCCATTGCAGATCAGTTTCGCGAAGCTACCGGCAAACGCCCAAGCGTTGATACTACCAACCCTGACCTGCGTATTCACCTCCACATTTATAATAACAACTGTACATTGTCATTTGACAGTTCCGGGGAAAGTTTACACAAGCGCGGTTATCGCGACCTAACCAACCAGGCACCTATTAATGAAGCGCTGGCGGCTGGTTTGGTGCTCTTAAGCGGATGGGACAGAGAAAGTACATTTGTTGACTTTATGTGCGGCAGCGGCACCATACTCATTGAAGCTGCTATGATTGCCCGTAATATTGCCCCCAATAAGCTAAAACGTAAGTTTGGATTTCAATCATGGAAAGATTTTGATGAAGAATTGTGGAACGAAATTTATGATGATGCATTGTTGGAGGAAAAGCCTTCACTTGATTTTAAAATAATTGGTGCAGATAAAAGTGGGATTGTTTTAGACAAAGCCCGGCAGAATATTGACAATGCAGGTCTATCAAATGATATTGAATTACAGAAAGGATTATTTGAAAATTTTATTCCGCCAACCAATGAAGGAACATTAATTACCAATCCACCTTATGGTTTACGGATTGAGGATGATAATTTACTCCATACATACAAAACCATAGGTGACACTTTAAAAAAGAATTTCGGAGGATGGAAAGCATGGATTTTTACAGGTAACCTCGAAATAGCCAAATTTATTGGGTTACGCCCCACCAGGAAAATTCATTTATTTAATGGACCTGTAGAATGCAGGTTTTTAAAGTTTGAGATTTATTCCGGAACCAAACGGATACACAAGTTCAGGAAGGAATCTATATAAATTACTTGGTGCTTTTTGACATGAACATTTATTACGTTTTATGTTATGATAAATCTCTTTTCAATTTAGTATTCTATTCACACTTTGCAGCCCATGTTTGTTGAGGTAATAATTCCTTTAGCACTAAACAAGCTCTTCACCTATCACGTTCCCGAACAATTGCGTGATGATGTGGCTGTAGGCAAACGTGTATTAGTTCCATTTAAGAGTCAGAAGCTTTATGCAGCACTGGTAAGAAAAATAACTGACAAGGCGCCTTCATCCTATGAAGCCAAAGATATTTTAGAAGTGCTGGATGAAAGAAGCATTATTACCAGCAAACAATTTCAATTGTGGGAGTGGATAGCCGAATATTATTTGTGCACCATTGGTGAGGTTATGGCAGCGGCACTTCCTGCAGCTTTTCGCCTTGAAAGCGAATCAGCAATTACTCTGCATCCTGATTTCAATAAAGACTACAGTAAACTTACTGACCGTGAATACATGATTGCAGAAGCGCTGGAGTTACAACCATCGCTTACGGTTAAGGAAGTTTCTAAGATAATTGGTATAAAGTCTGTTTTTAAGGTTTTGAAAGCGCTAGCTGATAAAAATGTCATCCTGCTCAATGAAGAGATACGCAAGCGCACAAAAAATAAAATCATTATATATATAACCTTGCATGAAAAATTATATGATGATGATGCTATGCGCGAAGCTTTTCAGCTCCTTGAAAAAAAATCACCAAAGCAATTGGAAGTGTTAATGCATTTTCTCAACCTCACCATGGATGAGAAGACCGACAAGAAGATTGCCCGAACCAAACTGCTTAAAATTTCAAATTCAACATCTGCAGTTTTAAATCAGCTCATTAAAAAAGAAATATTTAAATTAATTGAAATACAGGAGTATGAAATCAGCAAAAAAGATTTTGTAACTACTGATAAAAATATCCTCAATGATGATCAGCTGGCTGCTTTTAATTCTATCAACGGGCAATTTAATACACATGATGTTGTTTTGCTTCGTGGCGTTACCTCAAGCGGAAAGACTGAAGTTTATATTCATTTAATTGAACAATATATTCAGCAAGGCAAACAGGTATTATACCTGTTACAAGCACATGGAACAAATTAGTTCACTTTGCTGAGCAGTCGCAAATCGACAGACGGAATTATCAAATTATTATAGGAGCAAGAAGCGCTGTGTTTCTTCCATTCACCAATCTTGGTTTGGTTATAGTTGATGAAGAACACGAAAATTCCTTTAAGCAGTTTGATCCTGCCCCGCGTTATCATGCACGTGATGTATCAATTGTAATGGCTAAGCATTTTAATGCAAAGGTGCTGTTGGGTTCTGCCACTCCTGCTCTTGAAACATTTTACAATGCACAGAATGACAAGTTCGGACTGGCAGTTTTAGAAAAACGCTTTGCCGATTTGCAAATGCCGGCAGTAGAAGTAATAGATATTAAAGAGGCTTACAGAAGAAATAAAATGAAAACTCATTTTTCACAAACGCTTCTTGATGCTATTACAACTGCTTTACAACAAAACGAGCAGGTAATTCTATTTCAAAACAGGCGAGGTTTTGCAACGCTTCTTGAATGTAAAAACTGCTCATGGGTTCCGCATTGCATCAATTGTGATGTAACGCTTACCTATCACAAATCTTCAAACAACCTGGTTTGCCATTATTGCGGATACAAAACAACAATCCCTGTTAAATGCAAAGCATGTGGCAATACAGATATCAGGATGAAAGGCATAGGGACTGAGCGAATTGAAGATGATCTTGAAATATTTTTTCCCGGTAAAAAAATTGCAAGACTAGATGTAGATACTGCCAGAAGTAAATATGCATACCAGCAAATTATTTCTGATTTTGAAAATGGGCTTATTGATATTTTAGTGGGAACTCAAATGGTTACCAAAGGTTTGGATTTTGATAATGTAAGCACGGTAGGAATAATAAATGCTGATGCATTGTTCAACTATCCCGACTTCAGGAGCAGCGAAAGAAGCTTTCAGCTAATGAGCCAGGTTGCAGGACGCAGCGGACGCAAAAATAAACAGGGCAAGGTTTTTCTCCAGACTTATACTCCTTCCCATTCCGTAATTCAACATGTAGTTAATCACGATTACGTAGGATTTTATGAGCATGAATTACATGAGCGTATTAAGTTTTCATATCCTCCTTTTTTCAGGTTAATTGAAATCAGCCTTAAATGCAAAGATGAATTGCTGCTGATAGATGCGGCTGAAAAATTTGTAAACCTGCTGAGAAAAAAATTCGGAAGCCGCATTCTTGGCCCTGTCGCACCTATTGTATCCCGCATTAACCTATACTACATACGGAGTGTAATGATGAAAGTAGAAAAAGAAGCAAGCATTAAAGAAGCTAAAAAAATGATGCTTAAAGTATTTGAGGAGTTTTATACATCCGAGGAAATGCAAAAAATCAATATTGTACTGGATGTTGATCCGTTATAATAATTATCAAATCTCTTTTCTGATTACTTTTTCCATAATATTAATTGCCTTTTCCGCCTCGTTCAGGTTCATCCATCCAAAGCCCATCCGCGTTGAATTTAATTTTCTGCCTGATGTAATATCATGTAATCTACCCGGACTAAGGGCAACCTGGTTTTTTAATAACCTGGCTGACAATTCACTTACCTGCACCTTTTTATTGAATTGTGCCCATATAGCCAATCCTCCTTCCGGTACTTTAAAATCAATAATATCACCAAACTTTTCCTTAAGATTCTTACACATAAAATCCCTTCTTTCTTTGTAAATTTTAATCGCTTTTTTCATGTGTCTTCTTATTTCACCTTCATTTAAAAGTTCCGCAACTACTTCTTCCATTACAGGATCACCTTGCGCATCAATCAACTGCCTGAGTTTAGCCATTTCCTGAACCAGGTTAGGAGGCGCTGCTACATAACCCATGCGAACAGTGGGTGTAATTGTTTTACTGAATGAACCAATATAAACTACCATACCATGGCGATCAACACTTGCAAGTGGTAGTATAGGACTGCTCTCATAATGAAATTCATAATCATAATCATCTTCAATGATGATGAACTTATACTTCTCTGCAAGATGAATTATTTTCATTCTGCGCGAGGCGCTCAAAGTTACCGTGGTTGGATAGTGATGGTGAGAAGTAATATAAAGTGCACGTATTTTTTTCCGCATGCATAGCTTTTCAATTTCATCTGCATCAATTCCTTCTTCGTCCACCTTTACACGAACCAGCTTGGCACCTGCATGCATAAAAGTTAAATCTGCATATCTGAAGCTGATGTCACCGGTTATTACGAGGTCTCCTTTTGAAATAAGTATTGATGCCAGCATAAACATTGCCATTTGTGCCCCCCGAGTAACCATAATGTTTTCATAACTGGTCTGCAATCCCCTGGTTGAATTGAGGTAATCAGCAATAGCCTTTCTAACAGTCTGCCTGCCTTCCACATCAATGTAAGACAAAAGGAACAGTCCGCTCTTTCGGGTTAGGATGCTTTTGTACCCGCGCGATAAAAGATTACCCGGCACAAGACGCACATCAGGCCCATCATGAAAACCTGTGATGTGACGGTTAGGCTGAGCAGGTGAATGTATAACGTTGTTTATACGAAAGTTGTACCCGGTTTTTTCTGCATGTGTGAGAGGCACACCTTCCTCCACCAGCTTTTTAGGTTTAACTTCGGGAAGATGCTCGCTAACGAATGTTCCTTTTGATGGTACGAGCACTAACCAGCCCTGTGCATATAACTCATCGTAGGCTTTCACTACGGTTTGCCTGTGAAGTTCCAGTGTCTCTGATAGTGTTCTTGTACCGGGCATTTTATGACCAGGTTTTATAATGCCATTGCGCGTTTCTCTGATCACAGCATTAACTACCTGTAAATAAACAGGCACCTCAGATGACTTATCAGTTTTAATAATTGTTTTCCATGGTAGCATAACCGGACTATTTAATATCTTAAAAATGGACTACAAATATAGTCCACTTTGAAACTACTTTTGACATGAAATTTAAAATTAACTATTAACATTAAATA
The DNA here is from genome assembly GCA_044230205.1 of Bacteroidia bacterium. Classification (GTDB taxonomy): domain Bacteria; phylum Bacteroidota; class Bacteroidia; order AKYH767-A; family OLB10; genus JAEUTH01. The sequence continues at coordinate 2,885 of JBGARN010000057.1, read as the reverse complement.
TTAAATACCATGATTCATCATTTGACAGTACTGATTACTGCACTGCTGTTTACCGGCTGTGCAACATCGCGCTTACCTGTAATTTCAGATTCGGTAACAAAAGCACCTGAACAAAAACATCATGCACCGGTGCCACAACAGGCAACGCATCCCTATCGCCAGAATGGTGATTATTATTACTACGATGCTAATGGCAATCTGCGTGAGGATTTTTTAATAAATAAATCCGTAATTGACACCAACAGTGGCTACTACCTGTTGATGCAGCGTTATAAAAGAAATCCGGAATATTTGATACAACAACAATTGAAGCGGATGAATGAAAATAAACTACCGGTAATACCACATCACTAAAAAAACCATACAAAATTTATTTGTTTAAATTCAATTCCCAATATTGTAATGGATAATAACTTATTGTCAGAAACAATGACCTTTAGCTTAAAAAAGTCACTGGAAATACTTGAGCGAACTCCTGTTGTTCTCTCAGCCATGCTTAATGGAATTGACCAGGACTGGACTTCAAATAATGAAGGTGAAAATTCATGGTCGCCATTTGATATTGTTGGACATTTAATACACGGAGAAAAAACTGATTGGGTTCCGCGAATCAAGATTGTTTTAAGTAATGAAGAGAACAAAACCTTTGAACCATTTGACCGGTTTGCACAAATGATAAGCAGCAAAGGGAAATCAATGAATATGCTGCTTGATGAGTTTACCGTTTTAAGAAAAGAAAATATCAGGTTTCTGAAATCAAAATCATATGATGAACAGATTTTAGATAGAACAGGAATACATCCTCATTTGGGTACGGTTACCTTAAGGCAACTGCTGTCAGCCTGGGTTGTACATGACCTTAGCCACATTGCTCAAATAGGCCGTGTTATGGCTAAACAATATAAAACCGAAGTAGGACCCTGGAGTGAATATCTGAGTATTCTTGATCAATAAAATGTAAAGCGATTTGCTTATGACATTTTAGTTGTCAGTTCACGTAAGCGCAAAGCGGTGATGATTTGTTTAGTTTGCATAGGAAAATCACCCTTCATCATCCAGTCGTAATATGAAGGCTCGTCTTTAAAAACCTGTGCAACTGTTTTTCCTTTATGCTTGCCAAAATTGAAAACTTCTTCACGCTTTTCGTTATACACTATCCTGCCAGCATAATCAACCATGTTGCTGTTTGAAGTAAACTCGCTGAGAAAATCAACTTCGTTTTTCAGGTCGGGATAACGGTCAAGCTGCGCTTCAAGCACTTCAAAGGTTGCATGAATATCGGCTTCGGCACTGTGTGCATTTTCAATTTCTTTATTGCAGTAAAATTTATAAGCTGCAGAAAGAGTGCGTTGCTCCATTTTATGAAAGATATTCTGCACATCAATCAGCTTTCTGCCTTTCATATCAAAATTAACTTCAGCTCTTATGAATTCATCAACCAGCATTGGTACATCAAACTTATTGGAATTATAACCCGCTATATCTGCAGCTTCCAGGAAGTTGGCAATTTCATGAGCAAGTTGTTTAAATGTTGGTTCATTGGCAACATCAGCATCACTAATGCCATGTATTTTAGTACTATCAGCAGGTATTGGAATTGTTGGATTTACCCTTTTGGTTTTAACCTGCCGGCTACCATCAGGCATTAGTTTCAAAATTGAAATTTCCACAATTCTGTCGGAACCGACATTAACACCTGTAGCTTCCAGGTCAATAAAAGCAAGTGGCTTACTGAGTTTTAAATTCATCTTCAAATAATATAACTGCGTGTAAATCTACAACCAAAAAACTTCATTCGGAAAAAAGAAAAAACAAACCTGATATTGATAATTATTGCTGCAGCGAAAAAGTTTTACTCATTTCAAGTGTTGCTTCCGGCACTGTTAGTTTATCATCAAACTTTCCCATTTTTTCTGTTCGTATGGCAACATCATATTCTCCGGCAGGTAAGGCGGTAATAAATCCGCCTGTGGAAGAATTAGTAAATACTTCTGCCATTAATGTTCCCGTTCCTGATTTTGTTATTGTTACACGCGCATTCTTTGAAGGCGACCCTGTAGCTGCCATAACCACATTAGCTTTTACAATAGTAAGATTGGCCGATGTTAAAGGTTTTTCAAGTTTGAATTTGTATAAATCGGTATTACCAAAACCTTCAGGCATAACAGCAGAAACATAACCGGTAACACCATCAGGCAATAATGCAAAACCGATATTATCATCAGGTGTATTAAGTGGGAATCCTATATTGACAGGCTCACTCCAGGCTGAATTTTCATCTGCACGTGTGCTCATAAAAATGTCATAACCGCCAATACTTTTGTGACCCGATGATGCAAAGAATAAAGTTTTACCGTCAACACTCATACTGGGATAATCTTCATTGTATTTGGTATTGATTACCGATCCTAAATTTTCTGGTGTTCCCCAACTTCCATTATCGTTCATTTTTACACGATATAAATCCTTTTCACCCGATCCACCTTTCTTATCACTTGAAAAAATAATTGTTTTTCCATCAGGCGAAAAGCAAGCGCCTGTTTCACCTTCCTTCGTTTCAAAGTTTTTTCCAAGGCTGACTGGTTTTTGCCATGCCTTGCCTTTAAGCTCGCTTAACATGATGTCTGAGCTTGTTTCCTGTCCCCAGCGCCAAATCAACAACTGATCTGCTGTTAAACTCATACCGCATGCTTCGTCATAGCCTTCGCTATTTAAAACTATTCCGGGATTTTTTGCTTTGCCTTTTGTAGAATCACCCTGGATAAATAACCAGATATCTGTATAGTTCTCGCCATTCTCATCCTGGAGATTTCCCATATTGCCTTTCCGGTTCGAAGAAAAGAATACTATCGAATCATCAATACTAACAACCGGACGATAATCAG
>JBGARN010000191.1:0-3234 GCA_044230205.1 Bacteroidia bacterium | reverse complement strand
TATCCATATACAGTTTGAAATGAACCCCAATACCGGATTATTTGAAATTTACCTGAATGACCATAATGTTGAAAAACAAATCAGGCAAATGAATGTTTCTGAATTAGTGAGTAATGTTAGTGCAATAAGAGAAGTAAGGGAACGAATGGTTAGTATTCAGCAAAACCTGGGGAAAAATGGTGGTATAGTGATGGATGGCCGTGACATAGGCACTGCAGTTTTCCCTGATGCTGATTTAAAAATATTTATGACTGCAGATCCGTTAATACGAGCTCAGCGCAGGTTCGATGAATTAAAAAGTACCGCCACAGTAGTTAGTTTTGAAGAAGTATTTAAAAATCTGCAACTGCGCGACAAAACAGATACCAGCAGAAGTATTAATCCTCTGCGCAAAGCACTGGATGCTGTAGTGTTAGACAATAGTAATTTAAACCGGGATCAACAGCTTGATTTTGTTTTAAACGAAATTGAAAAATTAAGTACCATAAGTTAATTTATAATCTGGTATATGGAAGTAGTTATTGACAATAAATCAGGGTTTTGTTTTGGAGTTGTATTTGCAATTCAGATGGCTGAAGATGAGCTGGATAAGAGTGGCAGTTTATATTGCCTTGGTGATATTGTTCATAATAATATGGAAGTAGAGCGGCTTACAAAAAAAGGATTGAAAATAATTGACCATGCCCAACTGGAACAATTGCATGATTGTAAGGTGCTGATCAGGGCCCATGGTGAACCGCCATCTACATACCTTATTGCTCTAAAAAACAATATTGAACTTATTGATGCGTCATGCCCTGTTGTTTTGAAGTTGCAAAACCGCGTGAGAAATAGTTATGATGAAGCAGAAGAGGATCATGGACAGATTGTTATATATGGCGAAGAAGGACATGCAGAAGTAAATGGCCTGGTTGGTCAAACAGGGGGCAAGGCAATAATAGTTAGCAAAGAAGAAGATCTTAACAAGATAGATTTTCGCCTTCCTGTTCACTTTTTTTCTCAAACTACAAAAAGCACAGCAGGTTTTGAAAAAATGAAAAGCCTGCTGGAAGATCGGATAATGCAGGTGAACGGCTTACTAACTGAAAATAATTTTGAAGCCAAGGATACACTTTGCCGGCAGGTGAGTAACCGCGAACCACATATGCAACGCTTCAGCAAGGAGCATGATGTGATAATTTTTGTTAGTGGTAAGAAAAGCAGCAATGGCAAAGCACTTTATAATGTTTGCAAAGCCAATAATGAAAACTCATATTTTATTTCAAGCGCTGACGAATTACAGCCTGAGTGGTTTTCGAATGCTAAAAGTGTTGGAGTTTGCGGAGCAACAAGTACACCTATATGGTTAATGGAAAGTATTGCTGAAAGCATTAAAAGTATTAGCAATACCGATAAAATTATAGCTTAACACTTTTTTAGAATCGTTAATCAGTACTTGATAAACTTAGTGTATGCATCATTTTCTCCATTGGTAACCTTAACAAAGTATATCCCACTGGTTATTGAATTATCTAAGTTAACGATTACATCATTTATTATCAAACCTGGATTCAGGCTTACTTGCTTAGAGGACATTAATCTTCCATCTACATTATAAATTTCAATGCGTGCTGAATTTTTATTTAAGCCTGTTTGATCAGCAATTCTGATTGTCAACGTTTTTATCGAAGTTGGATTTGGGAAAACTGTAACGTTTAATGATTTATTTCCTGCGAACAGATAATCGGCTTGTGTGCTGCAATCAGGATAAACATCAACATAGTCAACACTGGTCATACCCTGCGGATCAGTAACTCTAAGATAAATTCTGTAAAAATATAATTCACCATCGCAGCCAATGGGAGTTAAAATCGTGTAGCTTACTGAATCATTATCCAGCGATTCAGGATGGGTGTGTTGATTATGATGCAATACTGTTTCCCATTCGTATGTTAATTGGCTGTTAGGGCTTTCTGCATCATAAACATTAGCCTGTAATGGTAAAACAGTAGGTGTTTGAATTGAATATAAGGTACCCGGAGCTATAGATGTTATCTGGATAACAGGAGGTGAATCATTTATGTACACTTTTAAACTCGATGTAGAAACATAGTTTGAATCATCGGTTACTGTTAAAGTAACTGTATAAACCGTTGGCACACCAAGAGGTGCAGTAAAGTTGTGTTGCGGATCAGGTAAATTTGATTGTGCTGAACCATCACCAAAATCCCATAAATAATTTAAAGGTTGATTTTCCGGATCTGTTGAATTGCTGCCGGTAAGCTGAACCAAAAGAGGTGACGCACCATAGATAGTATCAGCTGTTGCGATTGCAGTTGGCGGGTAATTAACCTGCCCGGTATAACAGATTTTACGTATGGTATCTTTGTAAGAAATATACATGAGGCAACCTGTTTTGGGATTCATGTTTAAGAAGACAATTTTTCCAAGTCCAATTGCACCGGTATCAAAAGGCTGAACACTTGTAAGGTTATTGTTTGCATCTAATCTGAAATTCCTAATCCATCCTTGTCCATAATCAATATGAAAATAGGTATTGCTGTAATAAGCCGGAAAGGTGGTACCGGTATAAAATACACCGCCCAATGAAGCATTTCCTTTAAACATGTCGCCTGTAACCGGTGATGCAGGATCGGTTAACTGGATGGTAATTGGATTAACACCTTGAAACCCGGGCACACGGGTATTTTCATTTTGTTGCCGCCATTCAAGGTCAGGACGTGCTACTGCTGTTGTTAAGCTATCCGGAATTAACTGGGTAGAATCGCATGGATTAGGAAAAGCAGGTTTGCCGGTACTTAACGGCAATTTAAATAACTGTTCAAAATAAAAGTAAGGCTGTGTGCAGCCTCCCACATTATAAAGTGGATTTGGTGCTTCGTAATTCGGAATTTGAGAAGCTGAATATTTTGGCTCTTTTGTTAATCCCTCAAATACCGGCCACCCGTAACATCCTCCACCCGATTTAATAATATCAAATTCTTCCCATGTATTCCATCCAACATCGCCTACCAATAATACTCCGGGATCACCTGCAGTAATATCTGTACTTCCTGTATTTGGTATAATCGCAATGCGGAACGGGTTTCGAAATCCTGAAACATATGTTCTTGATAATGGTGAACGAACATTGGTTGAATCAAAAAAAGGATTGCTTTTTATTCCATCTCCTGTTATTCTATCAATTCGGAGTATTTTACCATTAAGACTATTTTTCAGCAAACACCGGTAAGC
>JBGARN010000056.1:0-26783 GCA_044230205.1 Bacteroidia bacterium | reverse complement strand
TCAGTGAAGGTGCTGTTTCACGTTTTGACGATTCGGTATTCACCTGCTGGAGCAATTTTGATAACTATCTGCCGGCTGACAGGGTTTATGACCTGGCATTTGATAATAACGGAGGATTATGGGTGGCAACAAATGGAGTAGGTAATGGAATTGCCCACGGGGGTATTGCTCATTACGATGGCAACACCTGGTCTCAATATACCTCCGTCAATACACCAATGCCAGATGATGATATGCGTGGTATTTGTGTAGATGGCAATAACAATGTATGGGCTACATTTTATGGAGTGCAAACCGGGATCGGAGGTGTGGTAAAATTCAACGGAACCACCTGGACTGTTTATACTCCATCAAATTCTAATTTGCAATCTGCCTTTGTAGATAAAATTACAGCTGATGCACAGAACAACATCTGGATTGGTACCAATTTAGGTCTTGTGAAATTTGACGGCCTTAACTGGATATTATACACCGCTCAAAATTCAGGGCTTTCAAACAATAATGTAACTGATGTAGAGTATGATGTCACTACCAATAAAGTGTATGCTGCCACAGGCCTTGCTATTGATATGTTTGACGGAACCTCATGGACGCATTGGAATAACTCCAACTCGCCAATTTCTTCGAGCGGGCTTTGGTCAATGTGTGCCCGTGGCGATAGTTTGATTGTAACTACTGTGGGTGGAACCTACCTCACGTATATATATGACGGTACCAACTGGGTTACACATACTGAGTTTGACCACACCTATGATTGTCGTATTGACCTTGATGGGAATTTCTGGATTTGCGGAATCGGTTTCCTCGAAAAGTTTGACGGCACTTCATGGACTACTTACACTTCCAAAAACACTGGTTTTACTTCCATGTTTAATAACGATGTATTTGTTGACAGCAAAAACAGGATTTGGTTTGGAAGCAGCGATAACGGTGGCATTAACATGTTTGATTGCCCTGAATGGCAGGATTATAATCCTTATAACTACAACCTGTTTCCACAGCCTGTAAACTACACCGGTTATGGAACCGGTATTACTGAAGATAGTTACGGGGATATCTGGATGGTGTTTAGCGGAGTGGCAGGTGCTGCTGTACAGGTTGACGGTGGCGATGTAAATAATCCTTCGGCATGGCATGTGTGGGATAACAATAACAGTGGCGTTTCATTACAGTTCATGTATCGTACTGCAGCCGATCATTCAGGCAATGTATGGTTTGGATACGACCAGGCATGCAGTGTTACTAAATATAGTCACAGCACCAATTCATGGACTAATTATAATTTATATGCACTTGGCCAGATTACCTGTGGTGCAGGTTCTGGTATTGAATCCATTCGCGTGGATGATTCAAACAATGTTTGGATATGCGGATTATCAGGTCTTGCAAAATATGACCAAACCAGCTGGACGTTTTATTCCTACCTGAATACGCCCATGCAACAGGGATTTGTTTTTGACATAGCTTTTGATTCGCAGGGCAATAAATGGATAGCAACTGAACATGGACTTTACAAATGGGATGGTGTTAACTGGACTACATACAATTCGCTGAATACAATTTTATATGGAGACAATGTTAAATGTGTGCAGGTGGATAAGAATGGAACAGTATGGGTTGGTGCAGGAGATCCTGTTTTCCCTTATCCATCAGCATTATTTTCATTCGATGGCACTACCTGGACAGCTTATAATGCATCAGTAAACGGTTTGTCCGAAAAATATGTTGACCGACTTGCACTCGATACACTCGGAAATCTGATTGTAATGACTGCAGGAAAAGGTGCAGCCATTTTCAATCCTTCAGGTATTTCAGGATATAGCTGTCTTGATAAGAGTTTACAAAACTGTACGCTTTCTTCAATAAGCGAAATTCCATCATCAACTTTTGCTGACATCATCAGTTATCCGAATCCGTTTTCAAATTCAGTCACAGTTGAGTTTAATTCTTCAGAATCAAAAATGGGATCAATTGCAATAGTTGATGTGGCAGGAAGAGAATTAAAAAGCATTCCATCACAAAAGTTTATTGCAGGTAAAAATTCGATCAATCTTGATTTGTCTGAACTGAAAGTTGGACTTTATATTCTGCAACTTAAATCGGATAAAAATTATCAAACACTTAAAATCATAAGAAATTAAATATGAGACAATTGATTATTGCATACTGGTTACTTGTTGCAGGATTAACCCAGGCTCAAACAAGCTTAACTGCCACCTGGCTGCGACATACTTGTGGCTATACCAATGGTGTGAACTTATTAGGTGGTGATGTTTGGGGATATGCAGTTTGCGCTGATGAGTTCGGAAATTCATACAACTCCGGTGCATTTAGTGGCAATTGGTTTGTAATGGACACTGTAATTGAGATGAACTCAAACCGATTTTATATTAACAAATACAATTCAAGCGGTCAGCGGATATGGACTGCAAAGGCAATGGGTACAACAATTAATTCGATTATGACTTCTACACGGATGAAGTGCGATAGCCTTGGTAACGTTTATGTTTGTGGTATGTTTAGTGTTGATGATAGTGTTTATATGGCACCTAACTGGTATCCGGTTGGAAGTGGATATGTTGCAAAGTTTGACAGCAGCGGAAATAATATATGGTGCAGTTACATTCCAAGAACAGGAACTACGGCCATTTCATTTACAGATATGGCACTGGTAAATGGCAGTATATACGTGTGCGGCAACATGGGTTTTGGAACCCAATCATTTGGCCCCTTCAGCTTTAATTCTTCACAATCACAAAATGGAATTATTGCCAAATTAGATTTGAATGGAAATATTTTAGCAGCCGAACAACTCGACCCAAATTCTGTGAATGAAATTCATGGAATTGAAGTTTCTGGAAACACTAATGAAGTCTATTTGGCAGGTCAACATATTGCTTCTGATCTGAATGTTGATGGACAGAATTTAAGTTTGACAAATGGAGCTACCAATTCATTCATAGTTAAAATGGACGATGCATTTACTGCCATCTGGGCAAAAAAATGTAACACGTATTTGCACATCAATCAAACGATAGGTAGCAGTGTACCGTGTTTAAAAAGAATCGAACTTGATAAATTCGATAATCTTTATGCAATAGCTAATGGTAATGGTGATTCGACCGTAATCGGGGCATTAAAATTTAACCACAGAATTTCACCAAATGGTAGTTACGCTCAGGATATTTACATTGTCAAATTAAATAGCAGTGGCCAGGAAATCTGGTTGAGAAACGGAGGAAGCGATGGCATGGATGATGTATCGGATATTGCAACAGATGAATGGGGAAATTCAGTGATTTCTGTTTTTTCCAGCCAGCAATCAGTAAGCGGATTAATTTTTAATACAGATACCATTCAGCAATGGCATGGAGGACTTGTAAAATTCGACCCGAACGGAAATCTACTTTATACCAATAAATTACAGGAAGCAAGGTCATTACGGTCTTTGGCAATGACTAAAGATTCAATATTTTATGGTACAGGAAATGGATTTTCACCCGGCCAACCCTACTTAAATTTATCAATAACCCAATGTGAAGATACTGTCAATGGATATAATAACCCGCCTTACAAAATGATAATGGTTAAATTTTTTGATAATACTTCAGTACAAACAACAAGTATTCAGACCCCTGAAAATAGACTTCAAAATTTAATTGCTTATCCAAATCCTTTCACATCAACAACTACTTTAGAATTTAATTTATCAGAAACAAAAAATACTTCAATTTCAATTATTGATGTTGTAGGAAGGACTGTAAAAAATATTTTATCAGAAAATCTGCAATCAGGAAAAAATAAAATTACAGAGGACTTTTTAGAACTGAAGAGCGGAATTTATTTCGTTCAAATAAAATCTGGCAATAATTTTCAGCGCGCTAAGCTGATTAAAAGCAAATAAGAAAATGATGCTCAACTCAAGGCTTGTATTTACTACAATTTGTTTTTTGATTTCAAATGCTGCTTGGGCAGGTAACAATAAGAGTTCATCGCCTGTTAAATTTATTCAAAATAAAGGACAATGGGAAAATGAAATTTTATTTAAAGGCACCTCAACTACACCGGTTGCATTTTTAATTGACGGTATCAGTTTCGCGCAGTCGGGTGAAGAATACACCAATACTGATGGCTTTGAAGAGCATCCGTTTGTAGTTTGGAATATGAAGTTTCTCAACCACAGTAAAGGAACAAACCTGAGAGGCTTGAATGGCAGTAAAAGTGTGTACTCTTATTTATCGGGAAATGATCCCGCAAATTGGATTGTTCATCCTGATGAATTTTCCATGCTTAAATATGAATCTGTTTTCAATAACATCGATCTGTTTTTTTATGGTACAGGCAATTCATTAAAGTATGATTTTGTTGTGCAAAAAGGTGGCAATATTCAATCCATACAAGCTTACTATGAAGGAGTGGAAAATCTTGTTTTAAATAAAAACCGTGAATTGGAAGTTACCAATTTGTATGGCATTCAGGTACAGCGAAAGCCTGTAGCCTGGCAAAATATCAATGGAGTTAAAAAATCTGTTGCTGTAAATTATATACTGCTTAGTGATTCAACGTTTGGTTTTGAAGCTCCCTACGGTTTTAATGCTGATTATGAATTGATAATTGATCCGCTCTTTGAAATGGTATGGAGTTCATATACCATGATACCCGGTGGAAGCAATAACATTAACTATTGTTTCAGCAATGCTATGGATGCAGATGGAAATGTTTACCTGACAGGCATGGTTGACAATTCATTTCCAATAACTCCTGGCGCATACTCAGGACCGGATAATGTGCAGCCTGAAATTTTTGTAGCTAAGTTTTCAAGTGATGGCACTACCTTAATTTACTGGACTTATTTACCGGGCAACTCATCGGAATTTGGAACTTCAATTGAAGTAGATGAATTCGGAAGAGCTTATGTTACCGGAGTAATTAATTTAAATATTACCGGGCTTACTACTTTTCCTTCAACAGCTAATGCTTATCAACCTGTTCACAATACAGGTTCTGATGCATTTCTAACGGTATTAAATCCTGCTGGTTCAGGATTGGATTATTCAACATTTCTGGGTGGCACAGGCAGCGAAACCGGGTATGATGTTGCCCTGGGAGGGCAGGGCATAGCGTATATTACAGGTTATACCTCCATTGGAAATTTTCCGGTGAAAGCTTCTTCAGCTTTTCCTACAGGTGATAATGATTTGTTTGTTGCCAAGTTTGATATTAATCAGGCTGGGGCTAACAGTTTAATATATTCCACAAGAATTGGCGGTGGTTCTTTTACGCTTGTTCATGGCCGAAGTATTGCAGTTAATAGTGCCGGTAATGTTTTTATAACAGGAACAATCAGCAGCAGTTTCGGAACACCAACTTATCCGACAACACCTGGAGCTTATAATTCAGTTTTTAATACAGGCCAGGATGGTGTAATGTGTTTTGCTACTAAACTCAGTGCCACCACACCGGTGTCACTTGATTATTCAACTTTTATTGCACCCGGAACAGGCAATGGAATTGCTTTACATGCGATAACTGATGAAGTTGTTATAGCAGGCACTACATACACATTTGCATTTACGGTTACAGCCGGTGCTTTGCAGCCTGTTCATGCCGGCTTAAACGGCACTGATGCATTTGCAGTAAAGCTAAATGCTACAGGCAGCGCCTTGGTGTATTCAACTTTTATTGGTGGAAACAATTATGATAACGGAACAAGTGTTGCAGTAAACAGTACCGGTGAAGCATACATAACAGGTATTGCACAGGATTTATTTCCAACTTCAGCCGGAGCATTCCAACCGAATAACGCAGGCACTTACGATTTCTTCCTGGTGAATCTAAATAATTCAGGCACAGGTTATGGCTGCGGAGGATCAACATATATTGGAGGCAGTGATGCCGATTATTCAGGAAGTTTTTATGATTATCCTGCTCCGCATGTATCAATAAGAGATCATGGCGGATACAACGATACTGTTTGTGTAAGTGCAACTTCTCACTCTCAGAATTTTCCGACAACTCCGGGGGCATACGGAACCGTAAAGGTTAATGGCATTTCTGATCAGCCTGTGTTTTTTAAAATGACTTGCATTCCTGCAGGTGCTGTTCCATCAGTCAGTTTCAGCTCTTCTGATTCAACATGGTGTGATAAAAAGGCAATAGATTTTTTTGATATGTCCACTAACAACCCTACTTCATGGCAATGGTATTTTCCGGGTGCAGTTCCTGATACTTCAACACTTCAAAATCCGACAGGCATTTATTATGCATCAAGCGGAACTTTTCCTGTAACCTTAGTTGCATGCAATGCAAGCGGTTGCGATTCGGTAACATATACTGCATTTATCTATGAACTGCCAACCCCGCAGCCACCAACATTAACTATAAACGGAAATACCATTTGTGCTTCAGGTTATTTGGCTTATCAATGGTTTGAAATTTCAAACCCTTCAATTGTCCTTTCAACTGACTCCTGTTTTACACCGGCAAATGCGGGCAACTATTTTGTTATTGCAACTGATACCAATGGCTGCGAAAGTGCCTCGGCATCTGTTGCAATCACTACTGAAGTAATTGAACTTATTAAGGAAAACATGATTGCTATTAACCCAAATCCATTTTCCAGCTCAGTAATTGTTGAACTTAATTTAACCGATACAAAAAATGTTTTACTGTCAATAAGTGATGCAACAGGCAGGAGGTTGAAAACAATTGTTACTAAAAATTTAAGTAAAGGGAATAACAAAATCACCATTGATCTTACTGAACTGAATCACGGAATTTACTTCTGTCACATTACGTCAGATATTATTCTTCAAACCATTAAACTGGTAAAAAATTAAACATGAAAAATTTATACATATTTCTATTATACATCTCAACTTTTGTGCTCATGCCTGAAGAAAATCTATGGGCACAGCAGCTTCTCACCAAGCAATGGACTTCATTTCATAATGGAGCCATAACCGGTTACGATCATGTTAATGCTATTGTTTGTGATACGCTTGGCAATGTTTATGTAACAGGGCAAAGTTTTCAGAATTCGGCAAATGGCAGTCTCACAACAGTGAAATACAACAGCGCAGGAACAATGATGTGGACAGACAATTATAAAGGTGTAATAGTTACAGCCGTTAATGAAGGCACTGATATTTGCATTGACCCATACGGAAATGTACTTGCTACCGGAACCGTAGCATTGAACGATGGTGATTTTGCAATTCTTAAATTTAATCAGAATGGCCGTATTTGCTAAGGATAAGGAACCTTATCAATTTGGTTCAGGATATGATGAAGCGCGCGAAATTGCAACAGATGCTGCAGGGAATATTTATTGTGTGGCTTCTATTCAATCACTTGGCGGCAATATGCAGGATCTGTATACCTTGAAATGCGATAGTACCGGTAATGACATATGGAGTGTTGATTACAGCAGTGCCAGTGGCGATGACTGGGCCGAGGGACTGGCCGTAACTCCTGACGGACATTGCTTTTCAATTACCAGTTCGTATAATTTTCGGCAGTGCAACCTATGATATGCAAACGCTGCATTACGATTCATCAGGAACACAGCAATGGATTAGCAGTTATAATTATCAAAGTGCAGGCAGTGAAGATTATCCAATAGAAATAAAATGCGATGCTGCCTACAATCAGTGGGTTTGCGGAGCTGCAGATGTTGGAGCAACAACTGACATGGCAGCCATGAAACAAAATCTGTACGGTACACGGCTGTGGACTGTTACTTATAATGGTACAGCAAACGATAATGATTCAGCGGTGGCAATTTCATATTTGCCTAATAATCTAACTGTGGTTACAGGACGTTCAAGGGAAATAATTAATGGAGGTATACATGATGTTATTACAACCATATTAATTGATTCAGGAACTGTGTTGTGGACGCAGCATTACTATGGCGATTCGCTCAATGCTATTCCAACAGCAATGACAACAGATACAAGCGGCAATATTTACATCAGCGGCTATTATCAAAGCGCTTCCCAGGCTTTAAATGCATTGGTGTTGGTTTATGATCAGTCGGGCGCATTGCTTTATTACGATAAATACAATGGCGCTTCAAACCTTAACGACCGATTCAATGATCTTACACTGGATAATCAGAATAACATTTGCGTTACAGGTCAATCGTATTCTGCTTCAAACAACAGTGACTATGTAACCATTAAGTATTCATTAAACGGTGTCAGCAACATTGATGAAATAAATAACAAAACAGATTTTCTGATTTATCCGAATCCTTCATTAGATGAAATAAATATAAAGGGGCAGTCGTGGATGAATGGCACAATTGAAATTATGGATGCAGCCGGCAAAGTAATTTTCAAACAATCATATAAAAATGATTTGATGAATCTTAAATTCAGTGCATCTAACTTCAAGCCCGGATTCTATATCGTTAAACTGCAGACAAACACAGGTTCAACTGCTAAAAAACTGATCATTAAATGAAAAAGGATTTGAGCGTTCAAAGAGTCAGCATTCATCAGTTTAAAAAATAAGTATCGGTAAAATCATTCCGCAATAACAAAATTGAAACTAATATTAGTTTGAGTTTTGATTATTCTCATTTGCAGGTTTTAATTGGCATTAATTCTTTTTATTCTTCCAGTGCCTTCTCAATATTTTTGTCAGGGATAATCCAAAGCACCGATACAATAGCAAATAATATGGCCGAAATGATCGGGTAATAAAATGCCATTGGTATAGAAATTAAATAGCAGACAAGTGAAATGTATCCCTTCTTGTTTTGCTTAGCCAAAGCTTCAGTTAATTTAGTTGGATGGGTATAATGACAAACTATGGCTCTTTGAAGAATATTAAAAGCAAATCCACAAAACAATAAATCTATAGCATAAAGCGCCACGGGTAATTTTTCGAAATGGTTTTCGCCCATATAGGCAGTAGTGAAAGGGATAAGTGATAACCAGAAAAGCAAGTGCAGGTTGGACCAGATTATATTACCGGTAACATGGTGCACAGTATGCAACAAGTGATGATGATTGCCCCAGTAAATACCTACAAAGACAAAACTTAATATGTAGCTTAAAAAAACCGGAATTAGTGGTTTCAAATCGTCAAGTGTAATTCCATGCGGAACTTTTAATTCAAGAACCATAATGGTGATGATGATGGCAATAACACCATCACTAAACGCTTCGAGTCGAGTTTTTGTCATATGAAAACCAAGTTAAATTTAAATTCAGCAATTATGCATTGACTTTGAGGCTAATGTATATAAATTCCTTTAGCATAAATGTGTATACTATTTTTCTAAGTCTGGCTTTCCTTATCTAACTTCACATATAAAATGAATAAAATCATATCGTTGAAGAAAAGAAACCAATTAAATTATTGGAAACTCGAATAAACTGATATCATTCTACGCTCTAGCTTTGAATGATTATGCAATTTTCAAAGTTGAAAATTGTTTTTCAGACTATTTATTTCCATAATGAAGTTGTAAATAGTTTTTCCAGTCGTGAATTAATTTAGGTTCAGTTAAGTCGAGTGCATTTAAGATTTCTGCTTTATTGGTTAAATGTAAAAGAGTATAAAGCTTTTTTCTGCCGTAATTTTTATCAATGTACATTACTATAGAGCCCGAAAGGCCATACTTGTTTTTTCCCTTCCAGAAATTATCCAATGATACCGGGGCTGTATTATTTTTAATTTCAATCATCATTGCATTTATACGAATAGAATCACATTGACCTGATGCATAAGTTGCCAATCCTTCAATAAACCAATCAATACCTGTTGTGGTAGCGAAATCAGGACTTGGATTCATTTGTCCATGAAACACATGCACCAGTTCATGAGTAATTAACTGTTGTGTTTTGATTGTTTCTGAATAATCATGCTCACATGATTCTGTGTTCCAGATTTTTGGAGAAATAATATCGAGCTTCGTTGCAATTCCGCTGGCTACCATCCAGCATTCCGATTTAAAATCAGGCATGTTCCAGTCTTTTCTCCAGGTGCTATCTAACGTTTGCCGGTTTGGATGGATATATACATTAAAATTTTGGGGAAAATTATTATCGAAGAAAGAAACAGCCTGCTCAATTCCATTTTGTATTAAATGCTCATATTCATTTAAATTAATAGTATCCTGTGATTTGAAATATATCCAGTAGCCTTTTTTTATTTCAAATTTCCAATCATTACCGGAAATAGAAAAGGCTTTATGAACCATTATAAAAATGATAAGAATTAAACTGAACTTAATTTTTAGTTTCATTTTGCGTTTGCACTGAAATTATTTAAAACTGTAATTTTAGAACCGACTATTTTCAAACCCTTTCCACATAACAATTATAGCAGCCCGGTTTGGCATTATGTATATGGATGTAACTAATCTTAGTATTCCCTAAAAAGCTAATAATTTCATGAGCAACATTTTGTCCTTCTATAACCGAGGCCTGAACCATCATGCCATCTTTGCTGTAGCCTCGTAAGGACAGTAACCTATGCAATAACATTTTAGGGATTTCATTTATGTTTAAAAAAGCAGTAGCCACATTTTTTCTTACGAATATCGGACCCGAAGATTGATAAGGTGATGCAGATTTATGATGTTGATACGGTAGCAATATCACTTCCTCACCAATTTCAGCATCCTGCAAACTTACTCTGCAAGGATAACTGGGATTTGAGTCGACAATCATTCTTCTCATTCCTCTTTCTTCAAGTTCGGTGTCAGTAAGCTTAAACAAATGAGTAAAATCATCACTGTTCAATGCTATTATTTTAAAATCAGTTGTCATTTTATTTACTAAGGTAATGTGATTTAATTTTCACTCAAAAGTTTTCTTTTGAAAAACAAAAAGCGGCCAATGATGCCGCTTTCTGTCAATTCCGAACTCATATTTATTGTTTATCCGCGATAAATACCAAAAAATTATTTTGAAGCGAATACATACCATCTACAATTGCATAGGGCTTTAAAGCATTGGCAATTGTGCTTTCAACCTGCTGCTTTTCATTGCTGTTCATTGCCATGGCAGCAGGACCGGTTCCCATAAAGCTTTGGATTCCATCTTCAAGGCCAGCATACAGAAACGGGCAGGCAACAGTATTTTTATAGACAACTTTAAGACCGGCATTTTTGCAGCTTGTTTCAATTCTGCCGTCTTCTGAAAGTGCAAAAGGACCTGGTGTACCAGGTGGGGGAGGAGGCAATAGTTTTCCGATTGCTTTTAACACCTCTGTTGCATCACTGTTTTCAGGCTTATCCCAAATTCCAATAACAAGTTTGCCGCCCGGCTTTAATGCCCGGGTTGCCTCTGCAAGTGCATTTTCAAAATTGCCGGCATACTGAAATGAATTAAAACCTGCAACCACGTCAAAATAATTATCTGCAAAGGGAAGTGCTTCTAAATCCTCTTCCAGGAAATTACTCTCAGGATTGCGCCTGCGCGCCACTTCAAGCAAGCCAGGTGCTGCATCAATGCCAATTAATTGTGCACCTGTTTTAATAACTATGTTGCTGAATAGTCCTGAACCACATCCGGCATCTAAAACCATGTGCTGGTTGTTTAACTGAAGTTGTTTCAATGCATCTTTATACATTGGCAAGAACCATGGCTCAAAATGCTGAGCCCATTTTTGAGGAGCAATACTCCATAATTTACCCTGAATTGTTTTTGTACTCATTTTAAATTTTGATTTTAAGTTTAATTGATGGCACAAAAATAGGTTGGCAAAACAGGAATGACTTTGCTTAAAAGTTCAACTATTGTTCTTAAAAGCTCAACCGGTAATTGTAGACTTTAAACTGGAAGGGCTAACACCAAAGCGATTATAAAATGCACGGCTGAAGTGTGAATTGTTTTCGAATCCGCTTTCAAACGCTGCTTCTGCCACTGTTTTACCTGCATTAGTAAGCAGGTGTTGCGCATGCTGTAATCGTTTCTCCAATAACCACCTTGCAGGTGTCGTGTTATATATGTTTTGGAAATCACGCTTGAAAGCTGATAAACTTCTTGCACACAACTCTGCATATGCTGTTAAGCTTAAATTATAAGTAAAGTTTTCTTCCATTACCTGCTGCAACGATATGGCCCTTGGTTCTTTTAGCAGGTTGCAGAAGTATGCCAGCAATTGTTCGTTAGCCGGATTATCTGCAATTGTCAATATTAATTCACGAAATTTTAAATCCAATATAGCGCTATCGGGTTGGTGGTTTGAATTAAAATAGGTGAGCATAGCATCGAAAAAACTCTGAACTGCAGCATTGTTTTCAAATGATATAACCGGTTGATAAGCTTTTTGCAATTTTGGTATTGGTTTAGATTTTGTTCTGAGTACGTCACAAATAAAACTATCAGGAATAAAGAATAATACCAGGCAGAACTGAGTTTCAAAAAACTGTTCAACAATACATGCACCTTTTCTGATAAGCACACAGCTTCCTTTCTGCAAATCGAAAGAACCATTGGTAGTATGCCATATTTTTCTTCCTTCAACAACATAGATAATATAGTTGTAACGGCTCCATAAATCCTGAAATTTATTTTCAAGTGGGCAGTCGTATACTGTAATTAACGTATCGCCACAACTCATTTGCCTGAAATGAGCCGGATTACTTTTTATGTCAGTATATAGATTAAGCAAAATATTTATAATTCAGTTTAAGAAACGGTATTTTATGAATATGGGCCTCTATCTGCTTATTAGTTTTTAATATCAAATGAAGTACAAGATGTCAATTGCTTGTAACCTTCATTTTGTGAGAATGCTATATTTTAACAGTTCCAATAAGTGCAATAAATGAAAGAAGTTAAATACAAATCTATCCGAAAATTAAGAAAGAATCATGAACCACAAACTCATTAAAGTTATAACAAACTCATGTACGACATTAACAACCCTGGTCCTACAAAAATAACCCGTCTTGATCTGAGTGGTAATTTTATCAGGAGTTTTAATAAATGGCAGGCTTAAAACTTAAAACTGTTTTGCCACCTGAAAAGAGTTTTGATTGTACAGGTGAGTACTTACGAATACTATCAAGCGAATTAAAAATAGTCATACCTGTACTCATTGCTGTTGGATTAATAATAAGATGATATTCGTCAATAAGATTTTCTCTGATAAGTGATGAAACAAAACCGGCACCGCCAAAAACAATGATGTCTTTACCGCTTTGATTTTTTAAGCTTGTAATTTCTTCCGTCAGATTTCCTTTTGCCAGAGTAGTGTTGTTCCAGTTAGTCTTTTCAAGTGTTTTAGAAAAAACAACTTTTGGCATTTCCACTATTTTTTTTGCAAACGGTGCATCTGGATTATTAACCACTGCATGCTCCCAATGATTAATAAATCCATCCGCCAGTTTTCTGCCAAGAAGCATAGTATCAGATGAATCGATAAGTGAATTGAGAAAAGCCAAAAATTCGTTGTCAGGGTTCCAGGTCATCCAATCATTTTCACCATTGGGTCCGGCAACAAAACCATTTATGGTCATTTGCATTTGTAGTTTTAATTTTCTCATGGTTGCTTGATTTTATCCAGGTAACCCCCGGGATTTAATTATTATTTCTTTCAACTAAATTACAAACATCCGGCAATGTGAATTCAAGAATTTTATTAAAATGATGCATTTTTAAATACATCATTAAAACTTACTTTATTACTATAGTTACTTAGAAATGTACATAAATTAAGTCGGATGGATTTTTCTTTTTAATATGTTGTCTGCCATCATATAGTAAAATGATGGTTGTTTTTTTTGACCGGCTTCCAATTAGCAGGTAAATTTTTACGGATTCATTTTATTGAAAGTTGCACTTATAACATCAGGTGTTGCTTTCGCCATAATTTCACTAAAACCAAAAGTCAATTCTGTTTTACCTTCTTTCATCTGATTAAAAACTGCATTTACAAAATCTGAAACAGGAGGCTGTCCATCATGTAAACCTTTGCCACCAAGATCAGTATTTAAAGCAGGTGGTATCATTTCAATAACTTCAATGTTTCTGGACTTTAGCATATGTCTTAGGGAAAGAGTAAATGAATGGAAAAATGCTTTTGTGGCGCAATAGACGGGGACTTTTGATAATTGAACAAATGCCAAACCTGATGTTACATTAACTATAGTAGATAATGATTTCAAATTAAGGAACAACCACGTTAAATGAATTGGCGCAAGTATATTGGTATTAATTTCACTGGCTGTTTTTTGGTAAAACTCTTTATCAGAAATATTCATCCAATTCTGAATGCCTGCATTATTAATAAGAACATTTGTATCTGAATGATTTTCTGAAATCCAGTTATACAATTCAACACGTTCTGATTCTATTGACAGGTCACATACTTTTGTAATAACAGAAGGAAATTTTTTAGACACTTCATTAAGAGCAGATTCTCTTCTTCCGCAAATAATCACGGTGTTGTTTTCAGTAATAAAACGCTCCGTAAGTCCCAGTCCGATGCCTGATGCTCCGCCTGTAATAAGAATTTTGTTATTGGATAAATTCATGGTTATTTATGTTAAAGATTTTAATCTGTTTTGATGCTAACCGTTATGTGTTGACATATCAGTAACAATTTGTACGAATGGAGTTAAGATGTAAATTAATCAAATAAGAAAATCAATTTCTTATGGTTGATTTTTATTTATCAATTTCTTAATAATAGAAATTTGTCCCAGGTGATAATAGCTATGCTCAATTACGGCTTCAATATTTCGAAGATAGGTGCCATATTTTTCATCAAAGAATACCTGGTCAAAAACCTGGTCTTCCATTTGTTCAATACTCGCAGCAAACTTTTCTGCATTGGTTAAAAAATCAATAACCAATTTGTTCCAAGCTGCTTCTGAATTAATGGGTGGAAGGTCGAAGCTATATTTATCACTAATAGTAAGTTTGCCATTTTCAAATGCACTTAGTAGTCCTGCTATATAATAGTTGACATGGTAAGTTAAAGCAACTATTGTATTAAGGTTGTCAACTTTTTGTGTGGCCTGTCGCCAGTTAACACTTTGTAATTGCTCTTTATAATTGGTATTGGCAATCCAACGTCCATTTAAAAAAACTTCACGAAGCCTGTTTGCTATTGTTATATTTCTTGTCATTGCTCTTTTTAATTATTATAAATTTCCAAGGTTTTCCGATAGCATTTCCATTAATAGGTTGCAGGCCATTTTATCTGGTGCGTTACACGCTAAACCAAAAATTATTACAATCAGTTAAAAATACTACCTCCGTAAGAATTATTTTTTTTATCGTTCAAATTGCATTGTAGTTTTTTATCTATTTGTTGGTTTGCGCTTTGACCTCGTTTAGAATCACCAATCAATAAAGATCCACTAAAATTGAATTGAGGCGCAAACAAAAAAGTTTGCACGTTACTCCGCATAAGGCAAAGTCAACAATAGTAACATGATGTTTTCTGTCCTTTTTTTACTTGCAAACTTTTATTAGAGATCCTTTTTGTATATCAGTCAGTAAAAATGTTTCTGATTTAACAGTATCAACTTTACTTATAAATGCAATGTTGAAGAAGTCAAACGTATTGTTGTTATTGACTTTTATGCTATAATGATTAGCAAAGCTCCCTGGTATATAAACACCAACTAAAACGCAAAAATTTAAGGAGTCGGTATAAAAAACAGCATTTGAATAATCATTGCCGCATCTATATTGGATTTCTGACATATAATAACCATCATCAGTTTTATATGATGATGCTGGATAAAAGTCCTTGTCGCAGGTGATAGTGTTCTTTCCGAAAACAGGAGTTGTAAAAAGGCAGGTAGTATCAGAATGATGTTGCTGCCATAATTCAGTCTTAGATATTGTCTTGCGGTCAGTCGTGTCTGGTATGCTTAATGATTGAAAATTGTAAGTAAAAATTTTGTCGCCTAGTTGCTCGGCATAGAACCTGTCATGTTCGTCATAAGAACCGATTTTATGTCTAAAATTTATGGAGTCGGTTAAATAGCATTCGGTCAATTCGCCAAAAACTCCGGCATAAAATGTTCTGTATTTTTCTACATAAAGTCCTTTAGAAATTGTATAAGAATCTACAAAGTCGCAGCATTTAGTTACCGTGCCTAAGCAACCTGAAAAGCACATAGCAATAATTGTTAATAGCAATATTCTAACTTTCATTAGTTTGTATAATTGCTGATAAACAAAAACGAACCAGCCTGCCCGGAGGAAGGCTGGTAATTGTTTACCTCTTAAACCAAGATAGCTATCTGGGCTTCTTTTTTTATATTAAAATGTTGTGTGTGCTATTTTGAACTCAGGAGTTTGAAGTATGCATACCATATTAAATTATTTGTATGACACAGTTATTTTATTCAACTCTCCATTAAATTTAAAGGGCACATCATAGGTTTTGAAATCCAAAGGTGTGCCGGTGTCTTCACCAATATCCCATGTTTCATCGAGTGAAAATCTTCTGCCAACTGAAGCTGTCATTTTACCTTCTCCTGCTTTTTTGCCATCAATCGATAATACAATAGTGGCTCCTTTACCGGCACCGCCACCATCATAATTAAAATCAACGGTAACTGTATGATGACCTGCTGATAAAGACTGGGCAGACTGCACCATTGTCATATGCTGGGGCTGATTGGAAATACGGTAAATAAACATGGGCTTGCCGTTTTTTACCAATAAGGCAAAACCTCCAAAATAACCTCCCATTGTTGCGAGCACACCATTATTTCCGCCTTCGATGTCTGCAGTTATTGACCACGACCGGTTTTTGAAATCCGGTGCGGAGCCTTCAGGAATTCTAACAGCGCCTTCATGATATTCAAATTTGTTCCTTCCTCTTGTAAGGCTTGGCCGGATTGAAGGATCAACTCTTTCTGCAAAAGAAGCATCTAATGGAAATACATTATTCTTCCTGGCTTCTTCATAAAAAAGCGCCTGCAGTTCTTTCAGTTTCTCAGGATTTTTTTCAGCCAGGTTATCGGCCTCGCTGTAATCATCAGCAATATTGTACAACTCCCATTTAAAATCACGGCTTGGGTATTCGCTCACTCCACCAACGGTTTGCCAGGGTTTGCGGAATGGGGTAGTGCATGCAATCCATCCATCATTATAAATGGCACGATTTCCCACGAGTTCAAAATACTGTGTATTGCGGGCGCCTTTAGCATTTGCATCATTAAAAGAATAAGCCATGCTCACTCCATCCATTGGCTTTTGATCAACACCATTTACTTTTTTGGGAGCCGGTATTCCGCAAACATCAAGGATGGTTGGCACAATATCAATTACATGATGAAACTGCGAACGCACCCCACCTTTTTCTTTGATCATCTTCGGATAACTCAGCACCATCCCATTGCGCGTGCCTCCAAAATGCGAAGCCACTTGCTTAGTCCATTGAAAAGGGGTATTCATGGCATGCGCCCATGCATAAGAATAGTGATTGTATGTTTCTACGCCACCAATTTTATCATACTGGCTCATCAAAAAATCCAAATCTTCCGTTACACCATTGGCAGCAGTTGCTACTTCATTGGTTGTACCATTAACTGTACCTTCTGCGCTGGCACCATTATCTCCCATGATATAAATAATAATTGTGTTGTCCATCTCGCCTGATTTTTCAACAGCATCCAGCACACGACCAATATTATAATCAGCATAAGAAAGTGCACCTGCATAAACTTCCATAAACCGTGCATAAATCTTTTTTTGTTGAGGAGAAAGCGTATCCCATGCAGGAATTCCTTCAGACCTTAGAGTGAGTTTGGTATTCTTTGGAACTACACCCAATTCTTTCTGACGCGCAAGAGTAGCTTCTCTTTGTGCATCCCATCCCTGGTCAAATTTACCTTTGTATTTATCAATCCATTCTTTGGGGGCATGATGAGGTGCATGCGCAGTACCTGTGCAGTAGTACATAAAGAAAGGTTTATCGGGTGCAAGTGAATTTTGTTTATTGATGTATGCAATTGCTTTGTCTGCCATATCCTTATCAAGAATGTAATCTTTATTACCGATGTATGGATCAATAGGGGTAATATTCTCATACAATGCAGGTCTCCACTGATTGGCATCGCCACCTATAAATCCATAAAAATATTCAAAGCCTAAGCCATTAGGCCAAAGATCAAATGGCCCGGCAGTGCTGCTTTTCCAGTCGGGCACGTTATGCATTTTTCCCCACCATGATGTATTCCATCCATTGTCTTTTAAAATTTCACCAATGCTGGCTGCAGATTTAGGCACTAGGCTGTTGTAGCCATCAAAACCCGTGGCCATTTCTGTTATAACTCCGCTTGCTACATTGTGATGGTTGCGGCCTGAGATGAGTGCTGCCCGTGTTGGAGAGCAAAGTGCTGTGGTGTGAAATTCATTATAGCGCAAACCATTTGCCGCAAGCCTATCAAATGTGGGAGTACTGATAGGACCGCCAAAGGTACTGGAGGCACCATAGCCCACATCATCGGTTAAAATAACAATCACGTTGGGCGCACCTTTAGGAGCAGATACCTCAACCGGAAAATCAGGTTTTGATTGTGATGCATTGGTATCAACGGTACCGGCAAATGGATGAGGCTGAATTGGTAAAACAGTGCGGTCAAATTCACCGGGTTCGGTTTTAGTTTCAGCTGTTTCAGTTTTAGTGTTTGGTTGATTGCAACCAAAGATCACTACCATTAATGCAGTGGCTAACAAGATGTACAATTGGCTTTTATTTTTCATATATTTTTCAAATTTAGACGCGAAAATACTTTTTTCGAAGACTTACTTAAAAAATTTAAGAATAGCTTTTTGAATCATAATTTCTTTTTTTGTACAGCAGTTGGAAGTTGCGATGCCTTCAAGCATCTTGCATAACGTTTCGGGGGTTTGTGATGGCGGGGAGTTTTAGCACCAAACATTTTTACGAAGTACACAACCCCGGCTAAAGAAAACTATTTGTTATGAGCAGTTTTTTCTTTTGTCATTTTTTTAATTAAATACGTCAAACAGTTTCCAATATACAAACAGTCCAATTAATATAACGTAAGCAAAGCTGTTTGTTGCCAATAGATATTTAGCAAACCTGCTCCATTTATTTTGTCGGAAGATTTTTATCAAAATGATCATTAATGGTAGAATGGTAATAAGTAATACAAATGGCAAGTATGATGTTATTGCTACAATAAGAGAGCGTCCGTCATTGTATGGTGAAGGAAAATAATAAATGTTCTCATTCCTGATCAGAACATATGCATAAACACACATGGCAAGACTCAATGCCGACAACCCTGGTTTCAAATACCTGTAGCCGGTATTTGAATCTTTGAAAAAGCTAAACAAATAGAATACAAAAGAAAAGAAGAACAACAGTCCGCAGGAAATAATAAACGCAAGCAGCGTATTGCTGTTTTGTGGTGTTTTATAGTCAATGAATTTTTGAAACTTTTTATTGCCGGGAAACAACGCTGCAAAGTTGTACGAATGGCGGCCTTTTGCCAGTTCATCCTTTAGGTTGAAGGTTACACGTTTGCTGAAGTCGTGAAAGAAATAAATGTGGATAAGTCCTTCTTCAAGATTATAGATGCTGGTATAAAGAGTGCCGTCACCAACCTTTGCCCTGTTCACACTCATGGTGTCCGACAAAGCAGTGCAAAATGAAAGGCTTGTGTCTAATTTCTTATTGTTCAGAAAGGCAACACCTTTACAATATCGTTCTATTTTTATGGTGCTTAAATCTTTGGTGTCTGCAATACTAAAATTTGCCAGAACAAATTTGTCGTTATTACCGAAAGTCATTTTACCGGCTTCAACTACCAGGTATTTTCCTGTCTTGTCTACAAACAAGAGCATACCACCATTAAATAGTATACTGCCGTTAAGGACATGTAAATTCAATTTTTTAAGAAACTCATAAACATCATCAACAGTTTTGCATTGCTGCATAATCGTCATGATATGTGCGTATGCAAAATCTTTTTTATTGGGGTCTCTTTCAGGAAAGCCAGGTTTATGTGGCATTGAAAAGGCATCAAATACAAGTCCGTATTCATTCATTGCTCCGTCTGGGTGTTGTTTGCGTGCATAACCTACACACACCACACCAAATTTTCCGTTTGTACCAGGCTCAAACCAGATTCTTGCATCGCGCCCCCAACTATCTTCGTTATTACCAACCATAGTTTTTCCGTTGGCTGTTACTTTATACATGCTGCATGCAAAAGCATATTCAACTGCAAATGCGGTAAGAAAAGTCAGTATAAATATTTTTAGAAAAATAAATCTTGTCATTAAGTTAGTCTTAACGGATTTTGTTTTTACAGATTGTGTTTATTCTAAAATTGCATTCTATGTCTACAGGGATTATTAACTTCTTAATTATTCTTATTGGTGTTAATACGGGCTCTTACGTTAACAGGTCAAATGTACGTTGAACATTTGAGCCAGCTTGTGGGCAGCAAAATGCCACTGTTTGGATATGTGAAATAGTAGCCTTCAACCACTTAACATGTTTTCAATTTATGAGTTGTGCGTCTGCCAAAGGCAGAACGTTGACTTGCTGTTATGCGTTGCTTAGCTGCTTGTTCTGTGTAAACTGTTTTAAGTTCGCACGTATACTTTGTTCAAGGCGATTATTTTTCATCACTGATTTGTTCGAATGCAAAT
This sequence comes from Bacteroidia bacterium, assembly GCA_044230205.1. Lineage (GTDB taxonomy): Bacteria > Bacteroidota > Bacteroidia > AKYH767-A > OLB10 > JAEUTH01. The sequence goes on along the minus strand of JBGARN010000056.1, from coordinate 6,159 downwards.
ATTTCGTGATGTTGAACCTTCTCTTCAAACTCCAAAAGAAAATTGTCATCTTCAGGATAATATTTTGCTTTTTCAAAATCCTGTCCTGCAAAGTTTTTAATGACTTCAAGATTTTTCCAAAATGTGATAAGGGTAAAATGTCCTTCGTTATTTTTAATCCGCCTTAAAAAAGTTAAGCCCTTAAATCCTTTGGTCTTTTGATAGTCGGGAATAGCAACTTGCTTTAAAAACTCTGTGTAAGTGTTGTAATTTTCTACACTTGTTTTACCGTGCCAAATTCTTGCTATCATATATTTTTGTATTAGTTTTTATTAAATCAGTTAAACCTCCATTCGCATTTCAAGCAAATTGGGCTTAAAACCTGCTTTTAAATAAGCAGCTTTGGCTATATTATTTTCGTTGTAAACTTCCAGTCGTATTTCTGTTATGCCACGAGACTTTGCCCACTCAACAAGACCTTGCAATATTATTCTATTTATGCCCTTTCCACGAAAGTTTGGTTTAACATACATAAAACCCAAATACGCATACGCAGTAAATTTATGATATGATTTTGCTGTTACAATTTTGGCATATCCCGAACCTACAATTTCTTCATCAACTACTGCAATTAAAACTTCAGCATTATTAGAATTAATCAGTTCAATAAGGTCATAATAATGAATCTCTCCTTCTTTTAAAGAATTGTCAAAAGGTTTTTCAGCAGTTACTATTCCCTTTTCAAAAGATAGTAAAGTTTCAATCTCTGATTCCCTGGCTTTGCGTATTTCTGGTTTCATTATTAATAAAATTTCTTGCTGTGAGGATGAATTTCTGCCACTATTGCTATGAATCGCAAGAGTTGCCGATAACGAAGAAGCGGCCTGCCGGCAGGCAGTTTAAAGCAAATAAAAAAAGAATGGTTTAAACCTTCATTAAGCGAAGTTGAATTAATCACTACCGTTCGTTTACCTGCACTATTAACACCGTAGCGCGACAACCCAACGGGGTGAATTAGAAGCTCAACTGTTTGTTTACCTGTCAAAGCCCTTCTTTTTTCTATTTCTTTTAATCTTACAGCTACAGGCATACTGCTCTCTCAATTTATGCTGTGACGTGACTGTGTTTAGAATTTGGGAATGGAATATTTTTTATTGAAATAAATTAATAACACTCCAATCAAGATATCATTCATCATCGGAGAAACTTCTCCGTTAGAAATGTATGCAACAGATAAATTATCCTCGGGAAAATAAGAAAGCATAGAAGAGAAACCATCTATTTGTCCTGAAAAACCATAAGTTTTTTTCTCGTAAAATGGCATTTGAAAAATTCCCATTCCATAGCCGTCCGTAATAGTTTTCATCAGTGTCAAACTTTTTTCTGAAATTAATTTTTGAGAAAAAAGTGCGTCCATAAATTTTGTCAGGTCAGTTGGAGTTGAAACTATTGCACCCGCTCCTCCGGGAATGCTCATGTCCGTTTCCCAGTGTTGTTTCCATTTTCCATTCTCAAAATTATATGAATAGCTTTCAGAATATTTTGGATTTGTTTTGCCTCCGTAATAAGTATTGGTCAATCCGATTTTTGAAGCGATTCGCTCTTGTAAAATATCTTTGTAGGGCTTCTTACAAATTCTTTCAAGAATGTATCCTAAGAGAACGTAATTGGTATTGCTGTATGCTGCTTTTTCGTTTGGCTGAAAATCAACTTTGAATTTTGAAATGGTGTTGAGCATTTCATCTTCGGTTATTGATTGTTCAAAACGTGTTCCGAAGAGGGAATCGTTTGTGAAATTGTAAAGACCGCTTCGGTGATTCAGCAAATTGCTAATTGAAATCTTATCTGCATTTGGAATTTTTGGAAAGTAATTATTTAAGGTTGTTTCCAATTTTATTTTTCCTTCTTCAAGTAATTGAAAAATCATTACAGCAGTAAACATTTTAGTAATAGAACCGATTCTGTATTTCGTGTTGGTGGTTGCCAAAACATTTTCCTTGTCGGAAATTAAGCTGTAACCAATCGCTCTGCTGTAAATTATTTTTCCGTTTTTTGAAAGTGCTACGCTTCCCATCGCTTTATTTGTTTCAGACAGAATGTTGAATAAGCTGTCCAGCTTAGGTTTATTAAAACTTTGAGAATCTGTTTTTACTTGTCCGTTGCAGGAAGTCAAAAATGTCAAGATGCTTAAAAAGAAAAGTATGCTCAATTTCATTGTTTGTCAGTTCAAGTTTAGCACTGCCGTTTGTTCGGAGCGCAACAATAGCGCATAGCGTCAGTCAGTGAAAAAACCATTAATAACTTTAGTAATATATTTAGATAATTCCCATACTGCATGTTTAACATTACAGCAAACAAATATAAAATAAAGCATGCTGTTACAAGGAACAAACCGGTTACAGGTTGCAATGAGAAGCCTGAAAGATGAGATCGCACAGGATAATTCCGTTCGCCTGATTGATGCTTTGGTGGAGCAACTGGATTTAAACCAACTGAAAGTAACTATTCCTAAAGCTAGCGAAGGCCACCCGGCCTTTCATCCGAAAGTATTTTTAAAACTGTATTTTGTCCATCGTTCACATCCCTGTTTGGCAGCAGGCAAGTGCGCGAATCATCCGGAAACAGACACACACAACTTATCAATGCATTGATGCCAACGTAAACTATCTTTATGAGGTTCGCGAAGAAACAAACCTCGTACACAAAGGCAGAAAAGTCCCATCGGGACGGTATTTTTTGTCCATGGTTCGCATCCCTGCACCAGCAGGCAAGTGCGCCAGCCATCCGGTAACTGATACACACAACCTATCATTCATCAATACCCATGTACACTATCTTTATGAGGTTCGCGAAGACGCAAACCTCGGACATGATATCCACATCTTTTGTCCATCGTTCGCATCCCTGCTTGCCAGCAGGCAAGTGCGCGAACCATTCGGTAAAAGACACACACAACCTTTCATTCTTTATAAGGTTCGCGGAGACGCAAACCTTGTACACAAAGGCAGAAAAGTCCCATCGGGACGATTCTATGGTAGAATAAAATTACCGCCTGCCTTAAAGTCCCAACGGGACGATATTTTTACCATGTTGGTCCCTGCATCAACATGTTTTGTCCATCGTTCGCATCCCTGCTTGCCAGCAGGCAAGAGCGCCAGCCATCAGGTAATAAAGCCAAAAAGTTATTCACTTAAAAACTAATCTCTCAAAACTTGATGTATTATTACATCCGATATATAACCATTATTTTAACATTAAAACCGTATTAAAAATGACAAGAAAGTTATCTCTTATTGCCATTGCTCTTATTTTTGGTATGAGCAGTTTAATGGCACAATCTGCAAATCGCGGTTGCGGTACTATGGATTACCTGCAGCAGCAATTAAAAAACGATCCGGCAATGAACCTGCGCATGCAGCAAATTGAAGCGCAAACTGCTGCCTATGCAAGGCTTAATGCCGCCAACAAAACAACCATGGTAGTAACCATACCTGTGGTGTTTCACGTATTGTACAGTACCAATAATGCTACGCAAAATATTTCTGATGCACGCATTAATGCACAACTCGATGTATTGAATAAAGATTTTTCGCGCACTAATGCTGATGCTGGTAATACACCGGCAGTATTCCAGGGCGTGGCAGCCAATACCGGCATTCAGTTTTGCCTTGCTGTTCGCGATCCTAACGGAGTTACTACTACAGGTATTATCCGCAAGCAAACTGCTATAACATCATTTGTTGATGATGATGTAAAGTTTAATGCTACAGGTGGTGATGATGCATGGCCAACTGCAAGCTATCTGAATATATGGGTTTGTAACCTTGGTGGTGGCTTGTTAGGCTACGCGCAGTTTCCGGGCGGGCCTGCAAATACCGATGGTGTAGTGTTATTAAATGGTTCAGTAGGTGGTCCGGCCGCTCCGGGTACTTCTACTCCTTATCACCTTGGCCGCACTGCTACACATGAAGTAGGGCATTGGTTAAACCTACGCCATATATGGGGCGATGCTAATTGTGGTAACGACCTGGTAAGCGATACACCTACACAGCAAACTTCTAACTTCGGCTGTCCTACATTTCCGCATGTAACCTGCAGCAATGGCCCTAATGGCGATATGTTTATGAACTATATGGATTATGTTGACGATAATTGCATGAATATGTTTACTGCCGGTCAGTCTACACGCAGCAATGCTGTACTTGCTGCCGGTGGTGCGCGTTCCACTTTAGCCAGCTCGCAGGGTTGTGTTCCTGTAGGTGGCGGTACCTGTGGCCCGCCTGCAAGTAAATCTGCAACCGGTATTACACAAACATCGGCTACTATTAGCTGGGCAGCAGTGCCTAATGCAGTTAGCTATAAAGTAGCTTACCGTGTAAGTGGCACCACTACATGGACTACCAAATCATCTACCACTACCTCGAAAATACTTACAGGATTAACAGCAGGCACCCAATACAATTATAAAGTACGTGCCGTATGTGCTGCTAATGGACCTTTTACTACTGTATCTAATTTTACCACATTACCTGCAGGCGGTGGTTGCACCGGTGTAGATGCTTATGAGCCTAATGAAACTAAAGCTACAGCAGTAACTATTCCTATGAATACTGATGTATATCCGCTTATAAGCTCAGCTACCGATAATGATTATTTTAAATTTTTAACTACCAGCACAGCTCCTAAAATTAAAATAGTAGTTGATGGCTTAGTGGCCGATTATGATGTTATATTGTATAAAGCAAGTGATGGTTCGCAGTTGGCTATTTCACAAAATGCCGGCACTGCAGCTGAGCAAATTATTTACAATGCAGGCACTACCGGTGTTAGCTATAAAGTATATGTATATGGTTATAATGGTGCATTTAACGCTACATCATGTTATCATATCAAAATATTTACAAGCGCCACACCTTTCCGCCAGGGCGGAGTATTGGCTTCTGATAATGATGACTTGAATACACTATTTATGTATCCAAATCCGGCAGCCGACCAGGTAAGCCTGTCATTTATGAGCAATGCCGATATGCAGTCTACCATTTCTATTGTTGATATGATGGGACGCACGGTGCTTACCAGCCAGGAAGAAATACTGGCAGGTTCAAATGAAATTGATCTTGACCTGAGCTCAGTTCAAAAAGGTGTTTATACTATTTTGGTGGAAGCCAATGGTACCATCTTAAAGCAAAAGCTGGTGGTTCAGAAATAAATTGAAACAAACAATTATTAATAATATCCTGCTACTGTATAGGTAGCAGGTTTTTTTTTGCATGTTGATTTACGCACCAATATGTTTCTTTCACTTGCGCGAATGTTGCAGCCGTTGTTGTAACCTGTCTGCCGACAGGCAGGTCCTTTCCAACAACAGCATTAAAGTCCCATCGGGACGATATTCTGGTAGCTTAATATCCCAATATTTTAAGCATGCTTTTCGAGCTTTGTTCTTTGGCAAACAGTCGCGTAGTGTATTCACCATCAGCATCGCGGTCAATTAATACATGCTTGGGTGCAGGTATAAGGCAATGTTGTATGCCGCCATATCCACCCAGCGACTCCTGGTAGGCACCAGTATGAAAAAAGCCAATATATAAAGGGTCCTCACCGGGGTCGATGCGGGGCATAAACACACGGTTGGTTTGCGATTCGTAACTGTAATAATCTTCACTGTCGCAGGTTAATCCGCCAAGGTTTACCCGCTGGTATTCTTTATCCCAGTGGTTAATGGCCAGCAGAATAAACTTCTGATTAATGCCCCATGTATCGGGCAGTGTGGTAATAAATGAGGAGTCAATCATGTTCCATCGCTCTTTATCATTTTGCGATTTCTGATCGAGTACACTAAACAATACAGCACCGCTTTCGCCCACGGTAAAGCTTCCAAACTCAGTAAATATATTTGGCTCTTTTACTCCGTTTTTAGCACAGGTAGACTTAATGATATTGATAATTTCATCAGCCATGTAATCGTAATTGTAATCAAAATTAAGTGTAGTGCGTATTGGCCAGCCGCCACCAATGTCCAGGCTGTCAAGGGTAGGGCATAGCTTCTTAAGTGCGCAATACATGTCAATGCCTTTGCTCAGTTCGCTCCAGTAATAGGCATTGTCTCTTATGCCGTTATTGATAAAGAAATGTAGTAGCTTAAGCTCTGCATTAGGGTTTTTAAGTATGCGGTCTTTA
>JBGARN010000055.1:0-26106 GCA_044230205.1 Bacteroidia bacterium | reverse complement strand
AATAGCATTGCGTGCATATTGAGTAGCTGTTGGCAATATGCTGCAGTAGGTATCTTCTTCTGTTATTTTAAAAAATTCCGTAATTACCAGTTCAATAATCTTCCACTGATCATACCTCAAATTATCTATAAGCACAAAAAAAACCGGGTCTGCACTGTTGTCGGCTACCGGAAAAACTTTTTTCTTGAACAACTGGTGAGATAATGTTGGTATTGAATCAGGATTTTTTATCCAGCTGAAATAATTATTCTCTACAAATTTGCTGAACATCATATTGGCTTCATCCTTTTGACTGGTAAGGATTTCATACATACCGGCATCCTGCGTTTTCTCCAACTCCAGTTCCCAGTAAACTAATTTCTTATAAACTTCAACCCATTCGTTCCAACTTAGTTTATCATTCAGCGTCATGCTTATTTGCCTGAACTGCTGCTGATACTGTGAATTTGTTTTTTCGCTGATCAAACGTTTGTTGTCAAGATTCTTTTTTAGCGAAAGCAAAATCTGATTTGGATTTACAGGCTTAATCAGGTAATCTGCTATTTTGCTTCCTATTGCATCTTCCATTATTGCTTCCTCTTCACTCTTGGTAATCATAATTACCGGCACATGCTGCTTAATATTTTTTAAGCGAACAAGGGTTTCCAACCCGCTCAGTCCCGGCATGTTTTCATCCAGTAATACAATGTCAAAATCCTCCTGCGAAATTTTTTCAAGAGCGTCATCACCATTATTCACAGTAGTTAAATCGTAACCTTTTTCAGTTAAAAAAAGCACATGTGGCTTTAAAAGATCTATTTCATCATCGGCCCAGAGTATGCGAGGTTTTTCAGTCATATTGAAAATTTGATTTTGGATTTTTAAAAAGGTTAAATTAAAATAAGTGGGGCAATGTACAGCATCAATACGTAAGTTCTGATATTTTATTTTAAAGCCTTTTCATTATTTATTTAATAGAAGGTAACAATATCAGATGCTTAAGTACACCTACAACATGTATGGAACAGAAAAGCCAAATGTATGTGAGACAATTCTTTATTTCAAACGCCTTAACCACTAAAAAAGCAAATCAACTTTTTTTGATTGCTTTGCTGCTTCAAACCAATGATGATTTATTAAAAGAAAACTAAATGCTGAAGGCAAAAATTTATAACGATCCTGTATATGGTTTTATCACCATCCCCTACCCGCTCATCAATGAATTGATTGAGCATCCCTATTTTCAAAGGCTGCGAAGGATCAGGCAACTTGGGCTCACCCATTATGTTTACCCAGGCGCATTACACACGCGTTTTCACCACGCTCTTGGTGCAATGTACTTAATGATACAGGCTGTTGAAACATTGCGCTCCAAAGAAATTGACATTACACCTGATGAAGCAGAAGCTGTTACGGCTGCTATTTTATTACACGATATCGGGCACGGACCTTTTTCGCATGCGCTTGAAAATTCAATTGTTACAGGAGTACATCATGAAAGCATTTCGAAATTTTTTATGAATGAACTGAACAGGCAATTTAACAACCGACTTGGTTTAGCGCTTGAAATTTTTAATAATAAGTATCACAAAAAATTTCTTTACCAGCTGGTTTCGAGCCAGCTGGATATGGACAGGCTGGATTACCTTAACCGTGATAGTTTTTATACCGGAGTAACTGAAGGCGTTATCAGCAGCGACAGAATTATCAAAATGCTTGATGTGCATAACGACCGCCTGGTGGTAGAACAGAAAGGAATTTATTCTGTAGAGAAATTTATAATAGCCCGCAGGTTAATGTACTGGCAGGTTTACCTCCACAAAACAGTTTTATCTGCCGAAAATTTATTGATAAAAATACTGCAGCGCGCCAAAGAACTTGCCGAAGCAAAAGTTGAATTGTTTGCAACACCTGCATTTTCTTTTTTCCTGAATAAGGCTATTGTTGAAAGTGATTTTACAGCTGATAAAAATGTACTCGGTCAGTTTGCGCTTTTAGATGATTATGATGTTTTCACATCCATAAAAGTATGGTGTAAGCACAGCGATAAAATTCTTGCAACACTTTGCACCAACATGGTTGAGCGTAAACTTTATAAAATAAAAATCCAGAAAGAGCAATTTGAACCAACCGAACTGCATGATGCACAGTTAAAAGCTGTTAAAGTTTTCAATATTGATAAATCACAATCACACTATTTTGCTTTTGTTGGCGAAGTGGTTAACAATGCTTATAAAATAAGCGATGAAAACATCAACATTATTTTTAAAGACGGAACAGTAGCTGACATTACTAATGCTTCCGACAACCTGAACATTTCTGTGCTTTCACAGCCTATTGTGAAACACTATTTCTGCCGCGACAGGCAATTGATGTAATACGTAATTAGGGTATTCGTAAATCAGGGAACTGGGTTATTTGGGAACACAGAAATTCCGCAACCGAATTTCCAAAAAACCGAAAATCTTAATGTTGGCTTTCGGGATAGCTGAATCTGCTAAAATCCCTTTTCCCCTTTGCAAGTAAATCATAAAGCGTTACTTTCGCGCCTCTTTTCTGTAAACTAGATAGCAACATTATTCAAACAAACCCTATATAACTGCAATGGATTTCAATCAGACAGAACACCAAAATATGATTAAGCAAACCATACGTGAATTTGCTGCCAAGAATATTAAGCCCAAAATGATGGATTGGGATGAAAGCCAGGAGTTTCCTGTTGAAGTTTTTAAGGAACTCGGTAAGCTGGGTTTGATGGGTGTGTTGGTTCCACAGGAATATGGTGGTTCGGGTTTTTCATATACTGATTATGTAACTGCAATTGTTGAGTTGTCGCGTGTTTGTGGTTCAATTGGATTATCTATGGCTGCGCATAACTCATTATGCACCGGCCACATTTTACAATTTGGTAATGAAACTCAGAAGAAAAAATATTTACCCAAACTCGCTTCGGGCGAATGGATTGGAGCATGGGGCTTAACTGAAGCAGGCACGGGCAGTGATGCCATGCGTATGCGTTGTGTTGCCAAACAGGATGGAAACAACTGGGTGCTGAACGGAACAAAAAACTGGATAACCCATGGCCTTAGCGGAAATGTAGCTGTGGTATTAGCGCGTACAGGCGAATTACTCGACTCAAGAGGAATAACTGCTTTTATTGTGGAACGCGGTACACCCGGTTTTCGTGGCGGAAAAAAAGAAAACAAATTAGGTATGCGTGCTTCTGAAACTGCAGAGCTGATTTTTGAAGATTGCCGCGTACCCAACGAAAATGTTTTAGGCAATGTAGGTGAAGGATTTATACAAGCCATGAAAGTATTGGATGGAGGCCGCATTTCAATTGCATCACTTTCTTTAGGCATTGCTAAAGGAGCTTTGGATGCTGCGGTAAAATATTCCAAAGAGCGTGAGCAGTTTGGCCAGCCAATTTCAAACTTCCAGGGTATATCATTTAAGCTGGCCGATATGGCCACAGAAATTGAAGCTGCTGAGTTACTAACTTTTGAAGCTGCCGATCTGAAAGACCGTGGCGAAAAAGTAACCAAGGTAAGTGCAATGGCTAAGTATTATGCATCAGAAGTGGCAGTGCGTGCTTCAACTGAAGCGGTGCAGATTTTTGGCGGTTATGGATACACGAAAGATTTTCCGGTTGAGAAATTTTATCGCGACTCTAAACTATGCACCATAGGAGAAGGCACATCGGAAATTCAGAAACTGGTTATTGCACGTGAGGTGTTGAAATAGGGATCATTAAAATTGGATTTAAAAAAAAGCGAAGCAATTGCTTCGCTTTTTTATTTAGCACTTGCTGATTGATATTGTAACCAGAATAATTCTTGATTTTAAAAAATCAAAACATTGAAATTAATAAGCCCGTGCAAAAACAACACGCTGCTGCGATGGGTTTCCGGTTAAGATGCACTTGCCTTCCTCCATTCTATTATTGACAGGTATGCAGCGTATGGTTGCTTTTGACAGGTCTTTAATTTTTTGTTCCGTTTCAGGTGTGCCATCCCAATGCGCATAAATAAAGCCGGGCTTTTCATCAAGCGTTTTTAAAAATTCATCCCAGGTGTTTACGTAATGAGTTGAGGTTTCTCTCAGTGTAAGCGCTTTCTTAAAAAGATTGTCCTGTATTTGTTCCAGCAGGTGTTCTACTTTTAAATCCAAATCAACAATAGAATAAGTTGTTTTTTCTTTGGTATCACGCCTGGCCAATTCCACCTGTTCATTTTCCATATCGCGCGGGCCTATTGCAATGCGCACAGGCACACCTTTAAATTCATATTCAGAAAATTTCCAGCCGGGTTTTTGTGTATCGCGGTTATCATACTTCACACTTATGCCTTTTGCTTCAATTGATTTTTTAATTTTTGTGGCATACGCATCAATTTGTTTCAGTTGCTCCTCATTCTTATAAATAGGAACAATCACCACTTGTATTGGAGCTAATTTTGGAGGTAATACCAAACCATCATCATCGCTGTGTGCCATAATCAATGCACCAATTAAACGTGTGCTCACTCCCCACGATGTAGCCCACACAAATTCCTGTACACCTTCTTTACTTGTAAATTTCACATCAAATGCTTTTGCAAAATTCTGTCCCAGGAAATGTGATGTACCTGCCTGCAGTGCTTTTCCATCCTGCATTAAAGCTTCAATGCAATACGTATCAATAGCACCGGCAAAACGTTCATTCGGAGTTTTCACACCTTTTATCACAGGCACGGCCATAAAGTTTTCTACAAAGCTGGCATACACATCCAGCATTTGTTTGGTTTCTGCAATAGCTTCATCAGCAGTTGCATGTGCAGTGTGTCCTTCCTGCCAAAGGAACTCTGCAGTTCTTAAAAATAAACGGGTGCGCATTTCCCATCGTACTACATTGGCCCATTGGTTAATCAACAAAGGCAAATCGCGGTAAGACATGATCCAGTTGCGATAGGTATTCCAGATAATGGTTTCTGATGTTGGACGAATGATCAGCTCTTCTTCCAATTTTGCATCAGGATCAACTACAATTCCTTTTCCATCAGGAGCATTTTTTAAACGATAATGTGTAACCACAGCACACTCTTTTGCAAATCCTTCCACATGTGCTGCTTCTTTGCTTAAAAATGATTTTGGGATGAAGAGTGGAAAATAAGCATTGGTATGACCGGTGTCTTTAAACATCTTATCCAATGTTTGTTGCATCTTTTCCCAGATAGCATAACCATAGGGTTTTATTACCATGCAACCGCGCACTGATGAGTTTTCTGCAAGGTCGGCACGCATCACTAATTCATTATACCACTCTGAATAATTATCAGCACGGGTTGGAAAATTTTTTGCCATAAAGGTTGTTGAATGAAAATACTATGAAACAATATAAAACGTAAACCATTCGTTTACTAATGGCAACAAAATTGTAAAACATAAACCACAATAGCAATTTGAAGTAAACCTTTGTTAAACTTGAAAGTCGAAGAAATAGTAGTAAAAGACAAATAGCTGTTAAAGTTCATGCGCAATTAATGTATATCAATTAAGTTTGTATCGTAATCATCAACAATTAAAAAAGAAATATCATGAAGCACATTGTAATTTCAGTACTTGCATCAGCACTTTTTCTTACTGCATGCAATTCAGCAAAGCAAGCCAGTAATGGCCACAACTATGATGATATTTATTATTCAGGCAAAACTAAACCTGCAGCACCGCCTGTAACCAGTAATCCTGATAATTACACTGCAGAACCTCAGCCTGCCACGCAGGAAGAGGCCAGCAGGTTTGATTATGCTAATAATAACGGAACAAATCCTGTAACTACTTCCACACAGGGAGGCGGCAATACTTACATCACCAATAATTATTATAACAATGATGATTATTATGATTATGCATACTCCTCACGCATACGCAGGTTTTATTATCCTGTTGGATATAATTACTACGCACCTTATTATACCAATTCATATTGGTATGATTATAATCCGTATTCATGGGGCATAAGCATTTACAGCACTTACGGATGGTGGGCACCGGCTGTTTATTACAGCTATAATCCATACTATGGATCAGGTTGGTCATTATCTATTGGTTATTATGGTGGCTGGAATCCGTATTGCTATCGTCCGTATTATTATCCTTACGGGTATAATCCTTACTGCCCGAGCTGTTGCAACAGTTGCTGCAATACATGCGGTGGTTATGGATATTGGGGAGGTTACTATACCGGTTTGTATGGAAACAGTTACAGCCCTTACTATTATAACAGCTATGATAACAATACCCACTATTATGGAAATCATCGCAAAACAACAGGCGCATCAGGTGCCGGCACACCCAATTATGGACCTGACAGGAATTCAACACTTGATCATAACCTGGCTAATGTTTATGCAACAACAGTTCCTGCCCCGGTAAACAGCAGTGTACATGGTGGCGGTACCCTTCCATCGGGCAACAGTTCCTTTACCAATTCAGATATTAAAGGCAGTGGCAATACCATAAAGAACAATGCAAACAGTTCAGGTGATATTAATGGCGGTGTAAAACCGGTTTATGGAAATGAGCCCGTTAAAAATACCTACAACAGTGGCGATATAAAAAGCGGAACCGGCAATAACGGTGATATTAAGTCAGGCACTAACAGTGGCGACATACGCAATAACAGCGGCAATGTGAACAGTTATTCTTCACAGCCGGGTGTAAGTGGTGATGTTAAATCAAATACACCAGGTGGAATCAGAAACAACGGAGGTAATACGAACACCTACACACAGCCTGCCGGTGGAAATATAAAAGGTGGAATTGACCCACGCGATGGTGGAGCTAACGGTGCACCTGCAGATATCAGAAATAATTATTCAAATCCGAGAAACGATAATTATGTTTCACCAAATAATGGTGATATCAGGCAGCCATATTCTAATCCTCGTAATAATTATGAAGCACCTGCTAATAATGATGTGAGGAATAACAATGGTAACATTAAGAATGACGCCAGGGATGTAAACGAAAGTGGCAAATCGAAATGGAACAGCATTTTTAATGGTGGTACAGGTAATCCTAACAGCGGAAATAATGATTATAACAATAGCGATAAACGCAATGATTACCGTGAGCCTTCAAGAAGTAAAGACAGTGATAATTCAAAATCAAAATATAATACACCAAGACAGAATTCATCACCTTCATACACACCAAGGAATACTCCTTCATCACCATCGCCAAAACAGGATGTGAAAAGTGCACCTGCACGCGACAGTAAGAAAGGACGATAATCCAACAGGAAATCAATCGTTATTTGAATTAGCTGACAGTAATATTTAAGTTGATAATTCAAATAACGATTTTTTATTTTGACCTGTTCTGAAAGTTTCTGAACCATAATGATTCGAAATGAAATCTGTTAAACACGTAAGTACCTTCCTCCTTTTCCTTTGTAACATATATGTATTGGCTCAAACACCTGATGATGCCATCCGGTATTCCGAAAACACTTTTGGTACCACAGCGCGATCGATGTCAATGGCAGGTGCGTTTGGCGCATTAGGCAGCGACTTTTCGTCTTTAAGCCAAAATCCGGGCGGATTAGGAGTTTACAGGAGATCAGAATTTACGATTTCTCCTACATTCAATTTTAATAATGTATCCAATGAATACTTAGGCAACAAAGAAAGCGATGGCCGCTTTTTTTTTAATATGGCCAATGCCGGTTTCGTTGGATCCAACTATGACGAAGAAAAACAAGGCTGGAAAGGATGGAACTGGGGCGTGGGTTTTAACCGCGAAAATTGCTGGAGATACGATACCAAATTCAGCGGAATTAATACAAATAACTCCCTGCTGAATAGTTATGTAGAAGATGTAGATGGTGTTCCTATCGGTTCGCTTGAAGACATTGAATATGCCTTTGGTCCAGGCATGGCTTACAATCTTTATCTTATCAATCCTTCATCGCAGGTTACTAACAGTTATACCAGTGCCATTCCGCATGGCGGTGAGTTGCAGCAGGATGTATCAGACATTAAAGGGAATATTGGAAACTGGTTGTTCAGCCTTGCTAATAATTATAAGGATAAATTATTTGTTGGGTTGACAATGGAATTTAAATCATTGCGCTATGATTATAAAAACACCTACAAGGAATCGGATGTAAATGATAGCATAATCAGCCCGTACTTTGGAATGAATTTTAGTTCGTTTACTTTATACAGAAATGAATACACAAAAGGTTCAGCCATTGACTTTAAATTCGGAATGATTTATAAATTAAACGAAATGGTGAGGTTGGGTGCAGCAATACACTCACCTGCATGGTATAGCATGCATTACAAGGATGATTATAATATGGAATCAACTTTTGGTTCATTAGCTGATAGTTTGTTTACTTTAAATGAACCGCCAAGCAGTGAGTTTGATTATAAATTAAACACACCTTTCAGAGCTTTGGGAAGTATAGCCCTTATTTTTCCGGGAACTGGTTTAATAAGTGCCGATTATGAATTTGTTAATCATCAAACAGCAAAATTTAAATCGCAGGATGATTTCGGATATAATTTTTCGGAAGAGAATGAAGCTATAAAAAAGTATCATGCAGGTCAGCATATTATTCGCATTGGTGGCGAATTACTTAGCGGTGATTTTGCATACAGGTTAGGCGTTGCTTATTACAGCAGTCCGTATGCATCAGATGTTATACCCAATGAATATGACTACAGTTCAATCAGTGGTTCAGCAGGAATTGGCTATCGTAAAAAAAGCTTTTTTATTGATGCAGGCTATGCATTGTCTACTTCTAAAAAGTATTATGAACCTTACAGCTTAAATGATGGATCAGAACCAGCTATTTATTCTAATGTAGCCTCACACAGGATAATGTTTACAGTTGGATTTAAATTTTAAGGAAGGCAGAATATTTTTCCGCCTTCCCTGATTATTCTTTTTAGTTTTTCTTCAACTCAGCGTTAATAGTTATTGAAACTTCATCGCTAACCACTGCTCCACCACCTTCAAGAATTTTATTCCAGTTAAGCTTATATTCTGAGCGAATAATTTTACTGGTTGCCTTAAATCCCGCTTTGGTATTACCCCAGGGATCTTTTACAACTCCACCAAAAGTTACATCAAAAGTTACGGCTTTAGTTACATCACGTATGGTTAAATTACCGGTCAACTTGTATTTATTACCGCTTACCTTTTTAAATGAAGTGCTTTTAAAAACCATTTTCGGGTATTTTTCTGCATTAAAAAAGTCATCAGCCAGCAAGTGTTTATCACGGTCGGCATCATCGGTATTTATACTTGATACATCAACGGTAAAATTTATTACTGCATCCTGAAATGAATCGTCTTTTGAAGTTACATCGCCATTAAACAATTTAAAACTTCCTTCAACATCACTCACCACCAAATGAGTAACACTGAATTTTACATTACTATGCGAGGCATCTAAAGTCCATTTGTTTTGCGCATTAACGGCTGTAAATGTCATCACAGCTGCCATAATTGAGAATAATTTTTTCATACTGTCTTTAATTTTTAATTGATATTTAGTTTAAAAAATATTTTAGATGTCATAACATCTATTTGCCATAGACGCAGGTCGTAACCCGGATATTGTAACATAAACAAAATTTTAAGGATTTAGTTTTTAAGACTAATCCTGCGGCCTTTCCAGTTAAATGTTGGATTAGCCATACTTAAGGCCAATATCAGAATGTAAAAAGGATATAAAACCGCTGTTCCTATGATGTATATGGCTTTAAAATTAAATACTGGTTTGAAAAAAGGAAATGCCTGAAACAATAATATGGCATCCACCAACAATTTGGAAATAAACATCAGTAATAGTGTATATAAAGCATAGGTACTCCCAAAAGCAAGAAGAAGAATCAATAGCAATAGCATATTGACAAGAATTACCAGGAAACCAGTATCGGATACCTGTTTTACCTTATAGTATTTAGTTTTCGAGGCCCAACGTTTCCGCTGCTGAAAAAAATGGATTATTGCTTTCTGAGCAGGAGTTTTCACAATAACCTTAGTTGATTTCAGGTAATGCACTTTGCCCGGGTAGTTGCGTTCAATTTCGAACATCAGGAATGTGTCATCACCGCTTGCAATATGCCTGTTAGTATTAAACCCACCGGCAGCTTCATAAGCTTTACGGGTGTAAGCAAGATTAGCGCCATTACACATCAGAGGCTTATTTTTATAAATAGATGCACCTGTTGCCACCATAAGGCTTATAAATTCAATTTGCTGTATTCGCTGAAATAAGAGCTGTCCTGTCAGCATCACGGGTGCTACAATCATCTCGGGACGGTAATGTTGATAGTACGCTACAATGGTGCTTAGCCACGTTTCAGGCACGATACAATCAGCATCAGTTGTTACAATTAATTCGCTTTCAGAAAGAGCAATTCCTTGAGCTATTGCAGCTTTCTTTCCATTTAAATCAACTGTTTGTTTACCCAATTCAATGCATTTTAAGTTGCTGAGATTATTTGCCCTGGCAAAATCCAAAACCAGGGCAGTGGTATTATCTTCAGAATGATCGTCAACAATTATAATTTGAAAAAGTTCTGATGGGTAATCCTGCCTGAAAAGACAGTTTAAAAGTTGAAAGATATTATCGGCTTCATTTCTAACAGCAACAATAACCGCAACTTTGGTTTGATAAATCTGCTTATCACTTTCAGCATTAAAATACTTCAGTCTTTTCCATGCATTAATGAAGCCAATCACCATATTAACATAAAATGCTAATGCTGTAATGCAAATAGTTAGTAGTATGTAAAAGAGCCACTCCATCTATTCTGTCTTGAATAATTTCAAAGCAAATAATGTAAATGAGCCTGCTAATGAAGGTATAATAAGATTGATAAACCAAACCATAAATGATGCTTCTAATATTCCAAGGGCATTGCCAGATACCAGTCCAATAACAGCAACAGCAACAGAGGTGCGCAAAGCCAGTTCGGTTAATGCTATGGTAGGCACTACTGTTACTACAAGAAAAACCATTGCAACAGGAATATATAACAATTGCCAG
Organism: Bacteroidia bacterium; assembly: GCA_044230205.1. GTDB lineage: Bacteria > Bacteroidota > Bacteroidia > AKYH767-A > OLB10 > JAEUTH01. The sequence continues at coordinate 15,080 of JBGARN010000055.1, read as the reverse complement.
GAAGTTTCAACCTGCATAGCTTTAAGAATAATGACATACTGGCTTGCAAAAACACAATAACGAACTGCAGATAAAAATAGAATATTAACAAGTTCCTTTCGTGAATAGTTGCCGATAGCATCAAGATTAGATGCATATTTTTTAAAGAACTTTATCTTCAGTAACCATCCTTCAATAACACTGATCTTAAAGAAAAACAAAACAAACAGCAGGTTAATTACAACCAATGAAATTAAAACAAGTGCCCTCAGCCAGGAATTAAGTTCGAAATACTGCAAGTAATAAACACCAGCAAGTGAACCTGTAAAAATGGTAACTGCAAACTGAGCAATATTGCCAAGAACAGTTGCTAAAGCTGCTTTTATCCTGGTTCCCTGTGGCAAGTGAAGAATGCGTCCGGCAAATTCTCCCATACGATTTGGAGTAAACAAGCTGAATGTTACTCCGCTAAGTACAGAACTCAATGACACAAAAAAACTAACCGTTGTAATTTTTTTAATCAGGTATTGCCATTTTAAAGCCTCTAAAGACCAGTTTAGAAACATAAGAATCAAGGCTGCTAAAAGCAATAGCAAGGAATTGGAATCAGACGAAATTTGTTTGATATCTTTAATAACATCAGCCGAGTTTTCACGTTCGATAACTCGGTAATAGATAAACCACAGCGACAAACCAAAAAGAATTACTTTAAGTAATAGTGCTACTGACTGTTTGCCGGGTAAAAAAGTCAAAACGATGCCTGTTTATTTATTCGACTAAGTAATGATTTATTTTTTTTTATAAGAAAAGCTAAAGTTGAAGCGTGTAAAACTTTGTTACACTACTCCTGTGCCTGTTAATTATCTTTTGCATTTTTGAAACTATGAAATCAGTAAGTGAGCGGATTATTTTAGGTATTGATCCCGGTACCAATATAATGGGTTATGGTATTATAAGTGTTAAAAACAAAAATGCAACAATGCTTACTGCAGGTGTTTTAAAACTTGATGCCATTGATGATCACCACCTGAAACTGAAAAAAATTTTTGACAAACTTCTTTGGATTATAGAAACCTACCAACCTGATGAACTTGCTATTGAAGCACCTTTTTTTGGCAAGAATGTTCAATCGATGCTAAAGCTGGGGCGGGCACAAGGAGTTGCTATTGCAGCCGCATTGTACCGGCAAATGCCGGTATTCGAATATTCGCCCCGTAAAATTAAGATGGCGGTAACAGGTCGTGGCGCATCAACAAAAGAACAGGTTGCCGCTATGTTACAACGCATTGCAAGTTTTGAAACGTTGCCAAAATACCTTGATGCAACTGATGCATTAGCAGTAGCAATCTGTCATTCACTCCAATTAAATCCAGCTTCAGGAACAGCACCATCAAAAAGTAAATCGAAAAAAGCGAGCTCGAAGTGGAGTTCGTTTGTTAGTCAAAACCCCGGTAAAATTGTGGGTGGTCTATAAATTTTTGAAAACCTCAGTCAGGAATTTTTGAATTTAGTGCTTAATATGTAAGTGGCTGAAAAAACAATCAACTTCAATTCAAGGAGAATTAAGTAAACCAATAGTAGAAACGAATGATGTTACTAAAAAAACAAAAACCAATAGCTGTTAAAATAAAACCCACTAAGCATTATTTGCTTTAAACTTTTTAACTGATTCAATCAACTTAGGAACCACTTCAAAGGCATCGCCAACAATACCATAATCAGCAGCTCTGAAAAAAGGAGCTTCAGGGTCTTTATTAATTACAACAATGGTTTTAGATGAGCTAACGCCAGCAAGGTGCTGTATGGCACCGGATATCCCAATAGCTATATATAAATTTGGGCTTACAGCAATTCCTGTTTGACCAACGTGTTCTGAGTGTGGCCTCCAGTGTGCATCGCTTACTGGTTTGCTGCATGCTGTTGCGGCACCAAGCAAATTGGCACGCTCTTCAACCATACCCCAATTTTCTGGTCCTTTTAAACCCCTTCCTCCACTTACTACAAGTTCAGCCTCAGGCAATGAAATTTTATCAGAAGCTTTCACTACTTCCTTAACGACAATTTTAAAATTACTATCGCTAACATTTGGTGCAAAAACTACAACTTCAGGAGTTTGAGGTGACTCAACCACCTTATATGAATTGGCATTAAGCGAAATAACTTTAACAGGGGAACTTATACTTACATCAGCAAATGCTTTTCCTGAAAATGCACCCTTGCGAACAACAAAGCCATTGCTCAAATCGGGTAAAGCAATTGCACCATCAACAAATCCTGCTCCTAACCTTACCGCTATACGCGGAGCCAAACCCTTACCCGAGAATGAATTTGCGAGCACAACTACTTTTGCATCTTCAGCTTTTACAGCTTCTGCAATTGCATTAGCATATGCCTGGTTATTAAAAGAAGCAAACCTTGCATCACTAACGTTCAACACCTTTTTTGCTCCGTACTTACCCAATCCCTGCAATTCATCATTACTCACATTACCAATTGAAATCACTTTAAGTTCAACACCAAGTTTTGAAGCTATTTCATTACCATACGACACAACTTCAAAGGTTGATTTCTTGAATTTTCCTGATGCATTTTCTGCATAAACTAAAACTGACATATTTTTCTGAATTTGTAAATTGGATACTTGGTTAACTTTAAATTATCGTAATGAAATTTGTCAAATTACTTTTGCTTCATTGTGAAGCAGATCAACAAGTTTTTCAACGTTATCGGCCGGAACCAGATTTACAGCACTGCGAGGTTTTGGCTTGTCGTAATTAACTATAGCAGTAAGCTGATCAACAGACGTTGGTTCAACCACAGCCAGTGGTTTAGTACGTGCGCTCATAATGCCGCGCATATTAGGTATTCGCGGTTCGGCCATGCCTTCAGTTGCACCTGCTATAAGCGGTAAAGTACATTCAACAATTTCTTTTCCGCCCTCAATTTCACGCTCAAGTGTGGCTGCTGTGCCATTCACTGCAAGCATTTTTACATTATTTACTGAAGGTAACTCCATCATTTCGGCAATCATTCCTCCAACCTGGCCACCATTGTAATCAATAGACTCGCGCCCTGTAAGTATCAAATCAAAATTTTTATCCTTAGCCCAGTCTGAAATTTGCTTTGCTACAAAATAGGCATCGCGGGGTGCTGCATTAATTCGAACTGCATCAGTGGCTCCAATGGCTAAAGCCTTTCGGATTGTAGCTTCTGAACCAGCATCTCCAACGTGAACAACGGTTACAGTACCACCATCTTTTTCGGTTAATTCAAGCGCACGAGTAAGTGCTATTTCATCATATGGATTAATTATAAACTGAACCCCGGTAGTAATAAAGTTTTTGTGGTCATCAGTAAAATTAATTTTTGTGGTAGTGTCGGGCACGTTGCTGATGCAAACTAGTATTTTCATAAACGGCAATTTGTTTTTGATAAGTAAGGCTGAAATAGCCTCAAAAATTTTCGGAGCGCAAACGTAAACAATACTGATTATTTAACAAATAGCATTATCATTTGTTAGGGTATAATTATGATTATTAAGTAACTTAATAAGGTTGATAACTAATCTCTATTCATATCGGGTGATGGCATATTCATAATTAACTTAGCATGAGTCAAGCTACATTTTAAGATCAAAGCCGTTGAAACAATGAAATCGAGAATAGAAAACCTGATTAACTTTTATCAAGAAGACCCCTCAGATAATTTTATTGTTTATGCTCTTGCCTTGGAGTATATTAAGCTTTATGATTATGATACAGCACTTGAGTATTTTCTGAAACTAAAGGCTTTGAACCCTGAATACCTGCCAATGTATTATCACCTGGGTAAACTCTATGAAACATTGAAAGACAGCGACCTTGCAGCACAAACCTATATTGAAGGCATGCGAATAGCTCAAAAGCAGAAAAACAAGCAAACCTATGATGAATTAAAAGGTGCATACTCTGCTTATATGGAAATTGATGATGAGGACTGGTAATTATTAAACCTTATCCAGCCTTACCAAAAATCAACCATCATTATCAGTAAAAAAGAGTGGTACGCTTAACTGTTTAATTTTTCTTAATACTGAAAATCAGGATGAAATGGAATAGATGCTTGACCTGATAATCTCTATACAATCATAAAGCTGTTCTTCAGTAATAATTAATGGGGGTGCAAAACGAATGATATGATCATGAGTTGGTTTTGCCAACAAACCGTTCTCCTTCATTTTAAGACATACATCCCATGCATTTTTACCATTATGTGGAATAATGTCTATTGCATTAAACAAACCCTTACCACGAACATCACCAACCATTGGCGATTGAATGGACTTGAGTTCTGAACGAAGTATTGTTCCCAGCCGCTGTGCGTTATCAGCAAGGTTTTCATCAATTACAACACTCATAGCTGCCATTGCAACTCTGCAGGCTAACGGATTTCCTCCATAGGTGGAACCATGTTCGCCCGGCTTAATGCACAGCATAATATCATCATTAGCAAGTACAGCTGAAACAGGCATCATACCTCCACTAAGGGCTTTCCCTAAAATAAGAATATCGCCATGCACATTTTCGTAATCACATGCAAGCATTTTACCGGTTCGAGCAATACCCGTTTGAACTTCGTCTGCCAGGAATAATACATTATGCTGCTTGCAAAGCTGATAAGCATGCGCCAGGTAACCTTCATCAGGCACTTTAACACCTGCTTCGCCCTGAATTGGCTCAACAAGAAATCCGGCAACCGTTTTGTCTTTTAAAGCTATTTCTAATGCAGATAAATCGTTATATGGAATTTTAATAAAGCCAGGAGTATATGGTCCGTAATTTGTAAAAGCAGCTGGATCAGTACTTGCTGATACTATCGAAATGGTGCGACCATGGAAATTTTCGTTACAAACAATAATCTTTGCTTCTCCGGCTGCAATTCCTTTTTTCATATAAGCCCACTTACGGCAAAGTTTTATTGCTGTTTCTACTGCCTCGGCACCGCTATTCATTGGCAATAATTTATCATAACCGAATAATGATGTCATGTATTGTTCATATTCGCCAAGTAAATCATTATAAAAAGCGCGGCTGGTTAATGTCAGCTTCTGGGCCTGCTCTACAAAGGCACTTACAATGCGCGGGTGGCAATGTCCCTGGTTTAAAGCTGAATATGCTGAAAGAAAATCGTAGTATCGTTTGCCTTCAGCATCCCAAACATATACTCCTTCTCCCCTTGATATAACTACCGGTAGCGGATGATAATTGTGCGCTCCAAATTTATCTTCAAGATCGATAGCCTGTGCTGAGGTAATGGCCTTAGTTTTCATAAAAAAGAAAATTTAATATAAATCAAGCCACAAAGGTAAAGAAAGCCTTGCAGAGTGAAAAGCGGGTAAAACCAAGCTGTTATAAATGGAAATTAGCAGCAGTAAGTGGATCTATTAATCCTCTTTACCTTTTTCCCCAATAAAATTGTCTTCTTTGTTTTTAAACAGAACATTAAAAGTAGTAAGGCTACCATATATTCTGGTAATATACTGTTGCATTTCAACTTTTTCTTCATCTGTCATTTTGCTGTTGGCATTTATTTTCTGTTCCATTACCCTAAGGCGGTCGCGCAGCATAACAATTTTATGGAAAAACTTGTCAATGGGTATTTCTGACGGTTTCATATCTGTGCGACCGGGATAAAGAACAATTCTTCCTCCTGTCCATTTTTCTCCCATCGCTACAGTTTGCTGTATGTCAGAATAACGGTTAAGAATTGTCATGAGTGATCGCTCAACCTGGCTGAACGAAATTAAGTCAGTATCGGGTTCAACCTGTTCAATAACTTCAAGTGCATTCATATTCTTTGAAACCTCCATCTTACCTGCCCTTACAAATACCACTGTGTACGTTTTGTTACGCACATTAATTATTACACCATCGCCAAATTCGGGGTGGCGTATGCGTGAACCAATTCCTAAATCTTCTTCCATAAATGATTATTTATTTTTTTATAAAATCTGCACTGCAATTATGGTTTCTATTTTTAAAAATGCAAAAGAAAAACAGAATGAAATTACTTTCCTTTAAATGTTTTTCTTCCCGGTGCATATTTCAAACCAACCTCGGCTGCCCCTACTGATTTACTAGCAGCAACTAATTTTGAAACATTAGCATCATAGCTAAACCCAAAAGTGTATGACTTAACCTGGTAATGCGCTTCAAAAATCAAGGCATCTTTATTACGATACGATGCACCAATAGCAAAAGATGACTGCTCATTAAGTCCTGTAAATTTAGATGCTTCAGCTATCCTTATTTTAAAGAGCATACCAAAAATTGTTTCGCTATAAACACCTTGCTTCCAGTAAACAAATGATGGAAGCAGTGCATACTTCGAACCGGGAAAATCATATTGTCCGCCAAGCATCCAAACATTTTTTTGCTCAAGCCGCTGTTTGGTTAAACCGGCATAACTTACAGTTGGCTTATTTACGTGATACATTGCAAAGCCGGCAGTTACCTTAATAACATCTTCCTGCAAAAACCGCTCAGCTACATTTGAAAACTGGTAATAAAATCCAGTACTGATATCTGCATAAGCCGGTGAACTTAAGTTGTTCAGCTCACCGCTTGAATTATCGCTGCTGTATGCTCCATTTACAAACTGGCTTCCCCATTTCAGGTTATCAATATCTCCGCTTCGCTGACCAAAGCCACCTTGCAATCCAATTGAAGCTTTATGATTCTCACTAAAAGGAACAACACCTGCAAAAGAAAGCGCTCCAACAGTGGTTCCCAATTTCGCTTCCCCTGCCTGATCGCGGAAAATGGAAAATCCACCGCCTAAATATGGCTTTGGCCTTCGGTTATTGCCATTATCACTCAACGGTAGATCAACAGATGCAGCAATAGTGTTATAAGCATTACCAATGGTTGGCCATTGATTACGGTAGTTGAGGCAAACACGTACAGGGTTACGGATTACACCCGTAAGAGCGGGGTTAAGCTGCAATGGTGATTCATTGTATTGCGAAAAATGAATATCCTGTCCTAATGCAACCTGAATTGAAAACAATAACAACAGGCATATAGGTAATTTTAATTTCATAGCTGATTGGGTTGAAAGTTTAAAATCATTTGAGTTTTGATTGTGAATGGCACCTCATCGCATCAATGTTATTGTGCCCTTCTTTGTAACCGTTTGCCTATTTGTCATAACTAACTTTACATAAAAAGCATACACACCGGTATTAAGGGCCTGGCCTTTAAATGTACCGTCCCATCCAATCATTTTATCATTGCTGTAAAAAACCTCCTGTCCCCACCTGTCGTATATTCGAAGTTCAAGTTTTTCTATATCCTTACCTAAAACCAGGTATACATCATTATTCAAATCACCATTGGGCGAAAACGCAGTAGGGATAAGATATTCAGCAGACGGTTCCGGATCCGGTTCAGGCAGTGTATCAATAACAGGTTTAAAAACTGCAACTACCTGAACATTGGTATCAAGAGTAAGCGTAACTGCACTATCAGTTAATGAGTTGGTTAGTGTATCTAAATCAATTGTCCAATGATCAAATACATAACCGGGAGCCGCAAGTGCATTCAGGTGAAGATTAATATTTCCGAAATACTTTCCGGTCCATGCATACGTAGGTATATAAAGTGAGTTAAGCTGCACTCCGCCCGATGCAGGAGGGTTAACATTAACAGTAATATCGTATGGCCCTTTTAAGGTATAGCAACCAATAAAACCGCTTGTAATATCAATGCAACGATCACTTATAAATTGCCTCATGGTTTGCACATTGCTTTGCCAGGTAGAGTAGTTACCTCCCCAGCGATTGCAATGCCGTTGCATTTCAGGATCAATTAATGCAACAAGACTATCGAGTACCTGCAACATATACTGGCAATTAAAAGTTGAATTAACCAGGTCAACGTACCGGTTGATATAATATTCCTTAAAGCCGGGATTGTTCATTAACGCATTTAAAACAGGTACATGCCCCTGCCCGCCCGGATCACCCAATGTATTAGGGTCGCACGGATCAGCTGTTGTTCCCGTATTTGGAACTCCTGTATAATTGATATAATGACCAAATGTTGCATCCTCATCCCACAGTGTATAACGCCACTTCTTTTTATCTCCATTAGGATTAAGTCCCCGCCACCATTGAGTATTCCAGTTAAGCCAGTCTTTGCAAACCACAAAAGAGTTAAGCACAAAATAATCTACCAGGCTGGCAACATTAAAAAGGCTATCTACATAATCGTAATTACTTTGAACAGCCATGCTGTTTCCAAGAATAAATGAGGAAAGATTATTCCAGTCAGTCTGTGCTTGAGGTCCGCCAAATTCGCTCCATGTGCCTCCCCAGGTTTTAAGCATTTGAACATTCCATTCATCCTGTTTAAAGTAATAATCTGTAAAATCAGCATCGTCTACTTTTTCACGAATTTCATAAACGCCCCAATACTGTCCGTTTACATACATAACACATGGCTCATAGGTTCTTTCATCAAGGTGTAATTTACCTAACTGTGAAAGTGCATGTACATAAGCATCGCGGATATGAGCACCGCCACTCTGAAACGGATAATTATCATTAGCTGCAGCTTTCAGAATAATCCTTTGAAACTCATCACGGTTTTTTATTCTGAATAACTTGTCGGTTAAAGCATAATGGTAACCATACTGGTCCTTTGATATAAAATCAATTCCCCGCTGGTCATATGCCCATGAATCATTACCGTGTTCATTGGATGTTCCGTCACTGCTGGTTTTATACGCACCTGAGGCATCAAAATAATCAAGACCTGTGCGGGCATTGATTTGTGTACCATTAAGAAGCGTTTCAACACTGTTTCCAAATATTGAAATAACTGCCACCGTATGCGTTGTATTAATAAAATAGGAAGCACTTTGAATTAAACTGGGTTCAAGAGCAGGATTGCTGCTATTAATGGCAATCGCCCTTAGTACCACATTGTTTGCAATGGTTATTGGACCTGAATAAACCGCTGACGAGGCATCGGGTTCATGACCATCTAAAGTGTAGTAAACGGTAGCATTGGGATCGGCACAAGTAACTGTTACAGTAATTGGTGCCGGAAAAAAACCAGGAGCTGAACTAAATGAAGGCCTGGAAGTATAACCGTCTTTCGGTCCGGTGTTTGAAGCTCCAGGGGTTGGATTAATAAACAAACTCCAGGTTACAGCTCCATTGGTGGTTCTTCCGCGTGAGTGGTTATCCTTGGTAATAGATAATGATGTTGAATCAACAACATTTAAAGAGGCATCCGTAAGCAAGATAACATCACCTTTGGTTTGCGTTAACTTAAAATTAGAATGAAGATAGCCTCCTGAATATTCATCGCGCGAAGAACAATATACTATAAGATAATCATTGGCTGCAATGCTTACATTGGGAAAAATCCATTTATCAGGCTTGGAGTAATTATCACTAAGGTGATAACCCTGTAAATTAACGGCTGAGCTACCTGCGTTATAAAGTTCTATCCAGTCTTCATGCTCTCCATGATTATCAACCAGGGTACTTATATTAGAAGCAGAATATTCATTGATAATAACCTGCGCTTTAACCGAATGGCAAACAAAAAAAACAAACATTAAAGCGAATAGGTTAACCGGAATTTTGTTTTTCATGTTGCAAAGATTTTATGCCGTTGAAAGGTATAAAAATTTCGGGTTTAATTCCTATACGCTCTAAAACTATGTTTAACAAAACCTCAACAGCATTTTTACCAAAAACGAGTTAATAAAAATCGCTTGAAAAAATTACATTCGCCCACTCATGATTAACTATTCAACTGTTCTATCGTGTGTTCTTGCTTATTTGTTAGGCTCCATTCCATCTGCGGTTTGGGTCGGACGAACTTTTTGGAATATTGATGTACGTGAATATGGCAGTGGAAACGCTGGTGCTACCAACACTTTCAGAGTGCTGGGTAAAAAAGCCGGAATACCTGTATTACTGATGGACATTGCAAAAGGTTACCTTGCTGTGCAGCTCGCCACACTACTAGACCTATACCTGCATAATCTTAACCAGTTTGTTTTACTCGGATACGAAATTGATTTCAGTTCTGTAAGAACTCCTATGCCAGGCACCCAACAATTTGTAAACTTCAAACTTGCTTTAGGCATATGTGCATTGCTAGGTCATATCTTTCCAATTTATGTCGGTTTCAGGGGAGGGAAAGGTGTAGCTACAACTTTAGGTATCGTAGCCGGAGTCCATCCACAGGCTGCGTTAATTTGCGCAGGAATTTTTGTAGTCTCTTTTCTTATCACTAACTATGTTTCACTAAGCTCAATGATTGCCGGTTTTTCTTTTCCTGCAATTATCTGGCTGGTTTATGGCGAAACTATTGTTACCATGAATATTTTTGCAATGGCCGTTGCCATTATTATCCTTATTACTCATCAAAGAAATATTGAAAGGTTGCTCAAAGGGGAAGAGTCAAAAATTTATTTAATTAAAAGATAATTCTGTTTGCTGTAAGGTTATACAGCTTGTTATTCTTCTCCGGTAACCTTAAAATAAAAACCGAAGCTCATAAGAACTTCGGTCAACTTTAAAATATTGTTTTTAAGCCTTTACGATTAATACTATTTGCCGCCAAAAACTTCCTGCAATAAATTGGTTACCTGCGCCACAGGGTCTTTTCTGATTTTGGCTTCTTCCTGCGCTATCAAGGTAAATAAACCATCTATCGCTTTTTGAGTTACATACTCTTCCAGTTTTGGATTTACTTTTTTTACGTATGGAACTTTATTATAAACTTTTGCCACATCAGTCCAGTATTTAGTAACATGTGCTTTAGTTAGCGATTGCTTGACAATAGGAGAAAATTCAGCCTTTAATTTAGTTTGCGTTGAGTTTTTAAGATAACTGGTGGCTGCATTATCCCCACCTTGTAAGATACCCAAACCGTCATTGATAGTCATGCCTGTAATGGCATCAACAAAAATAGGGGCGGCTTTTTTTGCTGCATCCTCAGCAGCCCTGTTCATAGATTCCACAAACTTATCTGCTTGCTTGCTCATACCAACCTGCCTTGCCAATTTTTCAACATCTCTTGCTTCCTTTGGAAAAGGAATTTTTATTAATGGATTTTTTAAAAAACCATCTTGCTTAGAAGCAGAGGCTCCGGCATTTTTGCTTCCAATAGATAGAGCTTCTTTTAATCCCGAAACAATTTTATCATTGCTTAGCCCCTTTGCTCCACTACCAGAAGTATTAACCCCGGTTTTTTTTGTTGCATCATTAATTACTTTATTAATGTTTACCTGTGCATATAAACCTGTACAAGTAAAGAATAACATACAGCCGACTATTAAATTTTGTTTTTTCATAGCATTGTTTTTTCCCACTGTTTCAAACTTACTGCCAGAAAACCGTTAAGGAATGAAGTGTAAATGAATATAAATTTCTCCGTTAAATTAAATGCAAAAACAGCAATACTATATCATTAAAATTTCATAAAACCACTTTTTACCTACACTTTTGGCTCACTTTAATTTATCTCTCAGTAAATGTTCATCAAATAAATACATAAGGCATGTTAGTAGAAATAATAACCATTGGTGATGAATTACTAATCGGGCAGGTAGTTGACACCAATTCAGCATGGATGGGACAGGAACTTAGCCTTGCCGGTTTTAAAGTAAAACAAATCACTTCAATTAGTGATGATGAACAGGCTATATTAACTTCATTGGATGATGCAAAAAAAAGAGCTGATGTAATTTTAATTACTGGGGGACTCGGTCCAACCAAAGATGACATAACTAAAATAACATTATGCAAATATTTTAACACCAACCTTGTTTTTAACCAACCTGCTTACGATAATATTGAAATCTTATTTAAAAGGCGCGGACGCGAAGTTACCTTAACCAACCGCAAACAAGCAGAAGTTCCTGAAAACTGTATGGTGCTTCAAAACAAAAATGGTACTGCCCCGGGTATGTTGTTTGAACAACATGGAAGAGTATTTGTTTCCATGCCTGGCGTACCATATGAAATGAAAAGCATGATGACCGATGATGTATTGCCATTTCTTAAGAAAAAATTTACAACACCTAAAATCATTCACAAGACAATAATAACACAGGGAATTGGCGAGTCATTTTTAAGCGATATGATATCCGACTGGGAAAACAATTTGCCGGCAAATATGAAACTTGCCTACCTGCCCTCTTCAAGTATGGTTAGGCTTCGGTTAACAGCAACCGGCAATGCCATACATTTAGCTCATGAAGTAGATGAGCAATTGAAAAAAGTATTACCCATCATTGAAAAGTATGTTTTCGGTTTTGATGATGACACGCTCCAGGAAATTGTAGGGAAACTTTTGCTAAAAAGCGGTAAAAAACTTGCGCTTGCTGAAAGTTGCACAGGCGGATACATTTCACACCTGATTACCAGCATTCCGGGAAGTTCGGTATATTATACAGGTTCTATTGTAGCTTATGCATATGAAATAAAGGAGGATTATTTAGATGTACCCAAACAAGTGCTAGCGAGTAAAGGTGCAGTAAGTGAGGAGGTTGTAATACAGATGGCAAAACAAGTGAAAGAAAATTTTAAAACTGATTATGCCATTGCCGTTTCTGGCATTGCCGGACCTGATGGTGGAACTGCTGATAAGCCAGTTGGAACCGTATGGATTGCAGTAGCAACACCAAACCATATAACAGCTAAACGTTTTCAGTTTGGAACTAACCGAATGCGAAATATTGAAATTACTTCCTACACAGCACTTAACATGCTGCGTAAAGAAATAATAGCCAATGAAAGTGTCTGAAGCTGGTTATTAAAAATATTTTGGAAAGTGCTGTATAAAAAAAACAATCGGAAAATTTTTCAACTTCCCGATTGCTTTTCAATTTACTAAAACTGCCAGGGTTAAACCTGATTAAAACTTATCCCAGAAAATTTTTGATTGTTGATTATCACCGCCCATTGCAGCTGCTGCTGCAGTATAATTAGTACCATTTAAGGTTTGCTCAACAGAAGGATAAGTGTATCGGAAGGGCACCGGCTTATTGGTAATAGCGGGTAAATTAAATGTTGGCGCATCTAATCTTCTCCATGTTGTCCAGCCAATTAAACCGCGATCATAAGAAGCAATCCACGATTGCGTTGCTATTTTTTGTTTATCAGTGCCAGCTGCAGTTGCATAAGCTACATCAGGATTAGCAAGGTAAGCTGTTGCTTCAGCACTTGTTCCACCCCAGTCATCAACTATGGAAGCTGTAATTCCTGCATTGTAATATGTTTCAGGTGATCCGGGAATAAATCCCCGTGCAGCAGCTTCAGCAAGATAAAACTGAATTTCAGAATAGCTCATTAATAATCCTCTCCAATCCGGTTCCTGAATAGTTGTAGTAATATGAGTATAGGCAGCATAAGCATTATTGTCGCCATAAATTCCTCCGGTATATATTCCGCTGCCTAAGTTTTGTTCAAAATAATAAGGCATACGAGGATCGTTTAGCGCTTTCATCTTATCAACAATAGTATTTGCAGCAACCCAATCATAACGACCTGATGCTACCAGGTCAACATAAATCGGGTTGGTATTGGGCGATTCACCCAGGTATGTGAACGTAGCATTATCACCGGATGCCACCATAACACCACCGGCAACAGCACTTGCTACTTTGCCTCCCGGATCAAGTGCAGTAACATCAGCAACTGTAATTGCGAGTTTTAATTTTAATGAATACGCAAATACTTTCCATTTAGCCATATCTCCATAATAAACCAAATCGCCATCACTAAAACCACGTGAACCCACATCAATATCAGCAATAGCTGCGTCCAGGCGATCAAATAATTTCGCATAAATAGCTTGTCCATCATCATATACAGGAGAAATATTGTCAATATCCAGAGCCTCGGTATAAGGTACGTTACCGAAAATATCCACCTCGCGCTGAAATGCAAATACAGAAAGTATTTCAGTTACTGCAATCATGTTTTTCTTTTCTGCAGCTGTAGAAACGGTACTTGGCTCATCAGGAATTACGCGCTTTGCCTCTTTTAAATTTGACAACACATCACGGTAAATAGTGCGGAATTCATAATCAGGAATTTGTCGAGTTGTAATATCATAGTTTGACTCATCCGGATATGTAGTTTCAGTCCAGTATTGTGAAAATGGCCTCAGAACATTTTCATTAACGCTGGTTGTAGTTTCCTGGTCAACCAGGTTGCGTAATGCATTGGCAAACAAGGTATGCCCCGGTACAGCGGTTGCACTTTTTGTATCCTTGTTAAACTCATCTATTTTTTTGCATGATCCTGCGGATAGCGCTATTGCTGCTATGAGGATGTATATTATTTTTTTCATTTTAAGTAGCTTTTTAAATTAATGATTAAAACTGGAATGAAGCATTAAATCCGAAGTTACGCGTACTAGGCAATACACCTGTTTGATAACCCTGTATGTTACCTGCTGATAAACTTGCTTCAGGATCGGCATAAGGAAGATTTTTATCAATAATCCACAGATTGCTTCCAACAATTGAAAAGTTAATATTGCTGAAGAAGCAAGTGGGCTTCAGTGAAAATGAATATCCTAATGCAACCTCGCGTAATTTTACATATGATGCATCGTAAATAAAAGCTGAGTTAGGATTGGAAGCCCATCCCCACAAAGCATAATCATCACCGGGCACCCTTATATTATTTGGGCTGCCATCTTCAAGTACACCTTCTAAAATTACACCTCCACCGTCAGCAAGTGTATTTCTGATTGGGTTGCCTAAATCGTTAATTCCAACTGTTTCAGGATATAATCCGGTTCCACGTCCGTATGCCTGGTCAAGCGAAAATATTTTGCCGCCTTTTTGAATATCTATTAGAAAACTAAAGGTCCATTTTTTATAACTGAAAGCATTGGTAATTCCCATGTTATAGTCGGGATTAATATTTCCAAGGTTATTGGTTGCAGTTTCTGATATTTTATAATATCCGTCCTGCCCAACTACTTTTTTACCATCAATGTAAACAAAGTCAGTACCTTTCAAGGTTCCATAAGCCTCACCCACAGTTGCATTTAAAGTTACACCTTGTTGAAAGTTAGTAA
>JBGARN010000190.1:0-3327 GCA_044230205.1 Bacteroidia bacterium | reverse complement strand
GCATCAACTTAGACGATTACTGCATCAACTTAGACGATTACTGCATCAACTTAGACGATTGCTGCATTAACTTAGACGACTACTGTATTAACTTAGACGAAAGCTTCAATTACCTGACCAGACACTACCCCTGCCCTGCTCTATTTTTGATTAGACTTAACTGGTGCGAGCTTACCTAATCACTGCGCCTGCTCTGTTCATAAGATACTTTGGTAAATAAATGGCGGCCAGGTGGTGCACCAGGTGGCGACAGTAAAAGCAAGACTAACAGGCAAAATTTCAGAATAGTTATGCAAGGCTTCCAACTACATTATGTTATTGTTGGTTTTTTGAATAAAATGCTATCTGCATAAGATATTACATTTAATTAATCTTTATTTTTCCTCTTCGTAAACGGCTTTTAATTTTCCGCGTTTAACAGCCTTCTTAAAAATGTCGTAATCTTTTTCATTCTGGTTGGCATAAGCAATGGCAAAATGGCCAATGGCTTTATCAAGCGTATCGCTTTTGCCCATATAGCCGCTTAACATGGCTGCATCGCCTGATCGTGCATGTGCAAGCGCCATGGCATGTCCGCACCAATCAGCAAAACCTATCATTTCGTTTTTGCCAAAGGTTTCAACCAGCGGTTTTATTTTCATATCACGCAGCTGACGGAAATAAAAATCCCTGCCTTCTGCACCTCTTGCCCAGCCCAGGAAAATATCACTTGCAGGTTGCATAATACGGTAACCATTTACAACACGCTGACCATGATTTTCGTAAATACTTTTTCCTGCATACGGTTCGAGTACTGATGGACCAGCCTGTTTAACCTGCAGGAACAGAGGGTCATTATCGGATGCCATTAACAGAAACACCCAACATAGCGTTCCCACACTACCAATGCCAACTACCTTAATTGCATAATCCTTTAATTCAAACCGGTCAAGAATAATCCTGTAAGACGGATTTAATGTTTCGCGATAAGCTGCAAAAGCAGCGCTTACTCTAATATCAATATCACCCGGGGATGTACCCTTCCAGTGAAAGATGGTAGGAAGCTGATCCCTGATAATAAATTTGTCGCCTTCTGCGGCCACTAACTTTGGGAACACCTCCTGGGTAATATGGCTTTCCCTGGCTTTTTCCAGTCGCTTAATTACCCTTTTGCGTATATCATCATCTTTTAAGTTGGCAAGAAGTGAAGTGCTGTCGAGCATATAATACCACAAATCAAGCTGTTTCATGGTACTGAACTCAGCCATGTTTTCACGATAAGACTTTACGCAGTTCATAGCTGCATCTTTTGCCAACTCATCACTCAATCCATTGTTTCGGCAGGCAATTACAAAACTTGCAGCAAGGCGTTTTATATCCCATTCAAATGGTGCAGGCAGTGTTTCATCCAAATCGTTAATGGAAAAAATGATCTGCCTTTCGGGAGTAGCAAAACCGCCAAAGTTTGAGAGGTGTGCATCACCACATACCTGCAAAATAATGCCTGCATTAGGGGTAATGGCAAGGTCAGCCGCCATAAGCTGTGCACCGGCACGATAAAAAGATAATGGAGATTGTACCATCCTGCCATGGCGCAATGGAATCAATTCTGCCAGGCGGCCTGCTTCCGATTTTTTGGTTATGCTTATTACATCTTCCCTGTGTTTAGGAGCTTTCCATCTGGCATGTGAAGCACGCGGACATTTATCACGCAATAATTTTCCGGCAGCATAACGTTCCTTATACGTAGCTCTTTTTTCAAATACCGGTATTGAACTGAATGGTTCTTTGTGTTTTGCTTTTTTTGATTTATGATTATGCTTTTTCATATACCTTGATAAGATGTTGCATTAATTGAAACAATCTTATTTTGCCTGCTCATTGGTGGCTTTTTCAGCGGCATCACGAGCTGCTTTCTTTTTGCCTATGGGTATGGATGCATTAAAATAAAACGCCTGATTATACTGATTGCCGTTTAAAATTTTATTGGCATCTACAAATCCGTTATAATAATCGATGTGTATTGTCATACCCAAACCTTTGGCGAATTTGTAACCCAACCCAACATAGCCACCACAGTCAAGCCGGGTAAAATTGTCTTTTACATCATTTGAATACTGCAGATCGTCATTATCTTTTATGGAATTATAAAAAACATCTTTTCCGGTATAACGCAATCCTGCCATGATGCCCCCTTGTACAAACAGGCCTTTATAATAATTGTAGCGCATTAATATTGGCACATCGAAATAATTAATTTTCCTGTCAACTGTGCCGCCAATAAAAGCTGAATCAAGATCGCTGTCATTTAGCGAGTAGGGAGTTAAATTATTTGTGCCCATGGCACCTTTAACATAAACACCTGTGTGTACGCCCCATTTTGGGTGTTTCTTCAACTTGAAATCAAAATAAAAACCAAGATTCCAGTTATTGAGCCACTGGCCATTAGTGCCCGAACCGGAATCTTTGGGAGTGTTGGACATGTTCAACAGATTTCCACCACCATCAAGTCCGAATTCCAGGTTAGGTGAATTTAATTTATCGCCTAATAACAATGATATCAAAACCTGCGACTGCGCTGTTTGTGTTAAAGCAATAAACAGCACTATTAATGAAATAGCAAGTTTTACTTTCTTCATTTTAAGGATTGTTTTAAAATTTTACCAGGGAATACTTTATGAAATGATTGTTATTTAATCCTAGCTATTTACACTCATATACTGAGCGCACAGGATGAAATAAAAACATTAATCAAGCTTTTGCCATTGCAAACATTATTTTTTCTGTTCAATAACCACCTTGCCAATTTTTCCGTTGAATTTTGATGATGCACCGTAATCAGCAACATGCGTACCTTCATCAATACCAATATCTGCTAAATCATCCACTGAGAATATGCCCGGCTGTGTTTTTGAAAGTTTGCCTTCGGCAATTTTATTTCCATTAGCTGTAATTGTTGCCGTGCCGCCTTTGCCGGCTCCAACGCCATCATACACAAAATCGTAAACCAATTTATATTTACCTGCTTTAAGCGGTTGTGATGCCATAATGTTGGTTGACTCAAGACCAAGATAATTGTATGTAAATACCGGCTTGCCTTGTTTCATATAAAAAGACAATCCGCCAAACCTTCCGCCCTGGCAAACGATTACACCATTGGCATTATCTTTTACTTCAACATCGGCTGTTATGGTGTACGACTTATTGCGCAAATCAATAAATACATCTACCCCCATTCCTTTCATTCCTTCTCCATACGCCACTGAAGTTCTATTACCCATCACAGTTGGCCTTCCCATCAATTCTGCATTGGTGCGTTCGAGCAGGCGGTCATCAAGTGGTAATACA